>JAFYBQ010000030.1 GCA_017540085.1 Synergistaceae bacterium
TCGTGAGACAGTTCGGTCCCTATCCACCATGGGCGTTAGGTATTTGAGGAGAGCTGTTCCTAGTACGAGAGGACCAGAATGGACGAACCTCTAGTGTATCAGTTGTGTCGCCAGATGCATAAGCTGAGTAGCTATGTTCGGCAGGGATAACCGCTGAAAGCATCTAAGTGGGAAGCCCCCTCCAAGACAAGATACCTTCTGCGAAAGCAGGAAGAAAACTGTGAGACGAGCAGTTTGATAGGCCAGAAGTGTAAGTGCTGTGAGGCATTGAGCTGACTGGTACTAAAAATCTTTACACTTGTTCTTTCTTTCATGGCTGTGTTATGTGTTAATTGAAAGTGTGTTCAGGGAAAAATTATTGGTGACAAATGCGGCAGGGTCATACCCGGAAACATGCCGAACCCGGAAGTCAAGCCTGCGAGCGTTGATGGTACTGTGCGGGGTACGCACGGGAGAGCAAACCGTTGCCAGTTTAGATTACATACAAGAGAGGAAGTTCACTTATTGGGCTTCCTCTTTTTTTGTGTCACGCAATGTCATTGCATAAGCCTTCTGCGTAACTCTCATTGAATTGCACGGAGTCTTCATCACTCGGCTAAGGATAATCGGCAACGAGGGACATATAGATTTATGCAAAGATATTCCCGCTTGTAATGTCCTGCTCTGTATATAGGCGGTATTTTATTCCGCTTGCCCCGGCAATTTCGCGAGTCGCATCAGTTTTCGCCTTAATCACAGAGCTGTCTATCATGTCTTCCCGCTTTACTTCTATGAGCCTGTAAGAGCCATCGTCCATTCTCGCGCAGAAGTCAGGATAGTATTTCCGCAGCCTTCCCGATTCGGGGTCATAGTAGTACACCGACAAATCCCCCTGATCAGACGTGAACATTCCCGTGAAATATATCTCTTTCACTTTATCGCTTGCTATTGCAATCCTCAAAAAATTTTTTCTCCGGCTTTGAGTCAAAACAATATGTATCGGCATGAAAACTTTTCGCGGCCTGTTCCTGTGAAAATTCGTCCCTCTTCACAACAAGATCATCTCTCGCGGAAAACTCATAACAGCCAGCATTACGCGGTTCACGCAGCAGGATAATTTCTTTGTCCTCGCTCTTCTGTTCTGATGTTACCTCAAACAATGCGCTGAATATTGCAGGAATGATAAAGTCATATATCACCTGATTGTATTGGTTGACGGCCTCAAGAACCGCATTAATCCCGTCTGCTGACTCCCGCAGAATTTTCGCCGTAAGAATGCAGGATATATTGAGATACCTCGCAATCTCTCCCGCTAGTGTCAATTCGCTGTACTTCATGTTGTCCCGGAGACCGTCTGCGTTTTCCTTCTGCTGTGTCTTTTCATGGCCGAGAGTCCCGGCTGTGTATATTGTCGACTCGTAACGGGACAAATCAGCGTCCCTCAAGCCGAAATCTACAGGCCCGGAATATTTTTTCTCCCTGAGCGTGTACTCATGCCATACCCTTTTCATAGTTATCTTTCTCAGCGGAGGTACAACACGCACTTGATACTTGCTACGACTCACTCCTGAAGTGCTGCCCAGTTCTTTTATGTCCATGTTGAAATTTTTGTGAAGCTCATCATTCAGGGTGTCGAAATTTTCCTTTGACAGAAATACTGAAGCCGTTTGTCTTTCTCCCGTTATTGAACGTAAGCACCTCATTGTTGCCTGAAGGACAAAAATTTTTGAGCGCGGACTACGAAACATCGCGACTCCGAACAATGAACGGCAGTTCCATCCCTCTTTGCCCCTCTCAACAAGAATAATAAACTGCTTTTCGTTCCCGTCCGAGTCCTTCACGTCTAAATTGTTGAAGTCCCTGATGTCTGTATTGCTTGTGTATTTCGAGTCTCCCACATTCACGAGGATTTTTGACAGCGGTATATCAAGCTCCGACAAAATTTCCTCAAGCACAGGACGCACGATTTTTACAGCCTCATCAATTCCTGACGCATAAATAGCAAGTTTAGGGTTAAGCCCCTCGTATGTTTCACCGCCGTAAGAGTCCCAGAATCTTTTTACAGCAGCACGGAGAAATTCAGAGTCTTTCACGTTCTCGAACCCGATAGGCTTTGCGTCTTTGAGATAACCGCTCTGTATTGACTCCCTCAATCCGTAAGCATATACGACTTCAGGCAGTATTTGACTCTCAATGTACGGCGTTCCAGTGTAGTTATAGCACCCGACAATTGATGTCTGTGCAGCAAGCGCATTTATTGTGTCGCGCAGGCTCGTTTTTTTCCCGCCCCCTGAGCGTATCTGCTTCTCAAGATCCGCGCCGAACAAGTGATGTGCCTCATCAACATAAACTCCCAGCTGCGGAAGCCTGCATAATTTCTCGAACCTCTGATTTCCCATGAGCGCAGAATCATCGCCCCCGCTTATCCCGTAAACCTCGGACAATATCGGAGTCTCAAAAAGTATTTGCGCTGATGCCGGCTGTTTGTGTCTCTTCCTCAGAATAATCTTCTGCGTGTTCGATAGATTATGTTGAAGCGTGAACCGTCAAGAATGTTTAGAGTCGTTGCTGAGTCGTCAAGAAAATGAAAGGCAATATCCTCCAATATTCTGAGATACTCAGGCGGGACTACTTTCACTTTGTCGAAATTCTGAATCTCCCGCAGTGATTGAAGCACGGTTTTGTCAGGCGCAAAAATTAATGCGTTGTGGCAGAAAAGTTTGTCATCAGGATATTGATTAGCAAGCAGAAATTCATAAAATATGCACGCCGCCATGAGAATCGTTTTTCCGAGTCCCATCGTCAGCGCGTAAATGTAATTCGGGTAATCCTCCCGGTACTGCTTCATTCTGTTGAAAAGTGTGTCCGTCTGAAAGCTCACGGAAGCGTCAAACAGTCCGAGCTGCCCCCCGTCCCCGTAATATGAAGCCTCCGAAAATTTCCCCCGGCGGTTTCTCCAATCGTCAAACATTTCGTAGACTTGCGCGTTCTGCATGAACTCCTTTATGAATATATACATGCTCAACGCCTCGAACTGCGGCCGCCTCAGAAACGCCGACTCGTTTTCCTCCGGGTCATTGTACGCGAGAAATTTTTTCGTCAGTGTCCTGTAGCTGCGTCTGATTCTCTTTCTGTCGTGTCGGTAAAATCCATAAAGTTGCATGTAAAATGAAAACTCGCTGTCAAATACCCCGGCCATGTCATCGTACCTCCATTTCAAGAGACTCCGAGATGAGATCCGTTATCTTCACGCGAATCGTCCCGGCTCCGTCGGGTATCTCGTAGACTCCTGCGACTAATTCATTCTTTGCTGGTATGTCAATCACAGAAGGCTGCATCACTGCCCCATCATAATTTTAATCTATCATGACAGAATGTCTTTTATCTCAACATCAATCTTGTATTTTGACAGTTCGCGCTGAAATGTCGCTTTCAAGTCAGGCTCATGACCCATGCAGACAATCAGCACTCTTTCTACTGGCTCATTCGGATTCTCGTCTTTCCTCTTCTCGTAGTCCTTGTAGGGGAGATTCGCTATCAGCTCGCTTAAATCTGCCTTAGTCGCGATTCTGTTGACGGGCATGATTTTTACCATTCTGCCGTCAAGCTCTCCGTCCCATATGCTACTGCCCTGCGGAAATTCCTGAATGTCGAGTGCCTGAATGAGAATGCTCCGCGCCTAAAGCGGTAACGGCTTCTTTCTGCCGTGAGTTAGCATTCACTGAATTATGCGCTCCCTTATGCGGTTGATTTATCCTGAAAGTTTGAGGAGACTTTATCATCAACACAACACTGTAAAGCACTTCAAAGGCTGAAACTCACGAATGAATCCGGGTGCTTTTTTCTTTCCCTAACAAAATAAAATCGGCTCCGACATTAATCAAGGCCGACTCGTAAAATTCTCTCTTCCCGCTATGCTCTACTTCATGCCCTCTTTCAGCGCGTTCACATATTCATTCACAGCCCTAACGCTTATTGCCGCGTCAGTGAATATGGCCTCAAAAGCGTGAGTCCCTCCCGGAATCACATGCAGCTCAACAGGCACTCCCGCTGTCATGAGCCTTTGCGCGTAAGTTATTGCCTCATCCCTTAACGGGTCAAGCATCCCTACCATGATATACGCAGGAGGAAGCCCGGACAAATCTTCAGCCAGCGCAGGCGACGCATACGCCGGAACATCATTGCTCACTCCGGCAAGATACATTTTCCACGCAAAAATGTTGAAGTCCCTGCACCATGAAACGCGGTGATCCTGAAGCTGATACGATGACGGCGTTATGCTCCTGTAGTCTAACATCGGGTACAGCGGCATCTGAAAGTGAATCGCCGGGCCTTTATTATCACGCGCCATAAGCGCAACGGAAGCGGCTAATCCTCCTCCTGCGCTCTGTCCTGCAACGGCAACACGGTCTTTTCTCACCGGCAGTTTTTCCGTCATCCACACTAAAGCCCCGTAACAGTCATCAACGTCAGCGGGGTAAGGGTGCTCAGGTGCCAGACGGTAATCAGGAGCTGCGACAATAAAGCCGAGTCCGTCAGCAATCCTCAGCGATAAAGCCTCGTCTATCTCAGGAGTCCCAAGAATATGCCCGCCTCCGTGAAGCCACAGCAGCGCAGGATATTCCTTCATGACCGTTTTCGGCGTGTAGACTCTGACGCGGAGTCCTGAAGGGAGAGTCTCATTGCGGACATTGACTCGTTCATTTTTGGGCAGCGATTCGGGAGACGGCGACATTCCCCGGCGCAGGGAGGGGAGAGTCTCATTGTTCAGCATGAGGGGGGAGCTTGCTTTGATGGACTGCTTAATCTCAGGGGCGGCCATGTCAACAATATCCCAGGCAGGGAAATTTTCTGCTGACGTTATGCCGCAAAACAGCGCAAGTAATAATAATACAGTGCAAACTTTTTTCATGTTAATTCAGTGCCTCCTTTAGTACGCTGATATATTTGCCCATAATTTTAACGCAAATAGGCGCGTCCGGGAAAATAAATTCACACGCGAGTCATTAATCTGATGATGGGACGGATAATCGTTCACGAAATCTGTCTGAGGGTACACAAGACTCCGGGGTGAGGTCAAAATATGGGACTTTTCCGGCTGAATCATGCTGTTGAGATTCCATTCGGTGAAAGTTTCCGCTGACTATATTCCCGCCGTGAGGACTAGAATATTGTGATTTCTCCGCCGTGAAACAGATATAAGCACACAGGGGCTTCACGTGAAGAATGTACATTAGGCAGTCCCAGCACAGAGAGATTAACCCGAAAGGAACGAAAAACGAGAAATAATACGACTGGTTATAGTCAAACATGAAATCAATATTGCTGAAGCCGCAGCGGGACAATAAATTTTTCAGCGCAGGATAATAACAGCGGTCATAGTACGCGGGACGCTTTTCCCTGACGCAAGGTCAAACACTATCTTTTCGTCAGAGTCATGATTATACGCAAGCTCTTCCGCCGAAATATCAAGCGCAACAATCTTTATGCCCGTAAAATTCCTGCATTCCCCGGCAAAAGCGCAGTGTTTCCCTCCGCCGATGTCAAGAACTGTTATTCCGTCAGCAAGATTTTTCTTTATCTGTCCGCAGTAATGGCTGAATGAGCTGTATTTTGTGTTCGGGAAAATTTTTGCGATTAATTTTTGCGATTAGTGAATGGCACTTCTTGTTGAAGTTTATAAACGCTCTGAGAGGGCTACTCATGGCCAATCCCATCCAGCATTCAGACAGATACGCTACTACTAATTACACTATATAACAGAAAAAAACAGCCCCGGAAAATCCCGGAGCCGCCGCAAAATCTCTACGCCTCTATCGGTATTTCGGCCTCATCCTGACGCGGCCATGTCGATGTCCATGTCCTTACGGGCAATCCCCAGATGTTGATGAACCCGACAGCCGCAGAATGATCGAACGTGTCGCCATCCGAATATGTCGCAAGGTCGTGGCGGTAAATGCTCTTGGCCGTCTTGAGTCCCCTCACAACGCACTGACCCTTGAAGAGCCGCATTTTCACGACTCCGTTCACATATCGCTGTGTGTCATTCACGAATGCGTTAATCGCGTCGCGCAGAGGCGAGAACCAGTAGCCCTCGTAGGTTAATTCCGCGAATCTCACCTCAAGCTCGCGCTTTGTCTTCAGCACCTGCTTGTCGAGCGTAAGAGTCTCCATTGCCCTGTGAGCCGCAAGAAGCACCGTTGAGCCGGGACACTCGTAGCACTCGCGGGACTTGAAGCCCACTAGTCTGTCCTCAATCATGTCAATACGCCCGATTCCATGCCGGCCGGCTATCTTGTTGAGCCTCAGAATCAAATCCGCACCGCTCATCCTTTCGCCGTTCATGGCCGCGGGAATCCCTCCCTCAAATTCTATCTCTATATATTCGGGAGTGTCGGGGGCTTCTAGTGGGTTGGCGGTCATCTCGTAAGCGTCCTCCGGGGGTTCGTTCCACGGATCTTCAAGCAGCCCGCATTCTATCGAGCGTCCCCAGAGATTGTCGTCTATGCTGTAGGGGGATGACGCTGTAGCCTTTACGGGGATTCCGTGCTTCTGCGCGTATTCTATTTCGGCCTCCCGCGTGAAATGCCAGTCTCTTACGGGGGCTAACACTTTGATTTTGGGATTTAGTGCCGTGGCGCAGACTTCTATTCTTACCTGATCCTGACCCTTTCCCGTACAGCCGTGGGCTACTGCTACTGCTCCTTCCTTGTTGGCGATGTCTACGAGGGTTTTTGCGATTAACGGGCGCGACAGTGCCGACACAAGCGGGTACGTTCCCTGATACATAGCGTTTGCCTTCAGCGCGGGATAAACGTAATTCTCGGTAAATGTCTTCTTCAGGTCAAATATATATGCCTTCACCGCTCCGCTGTGCAATGCTTTCGATTTTGCGGCCCGAAGGTCTACATCCTTCTGCCCTACGTCAGCAGTCATTGTGATAACGTCATATCCCTGCTCTGTCAGCCACATTACTGCTACTGAGGTGTCAAGCCCCCCGCTGTAGGCTAATACCGCTTTTCCTTTCTTTTCCGGCATGTGATGATTCCTTCCTCCAATGAAATATTTTTGTGCTGTGTAATGATAATATCATACGGGGCGCAGTCCTAAAACGGCAGGAAGTACCACAAAATATTCATTATCGGCTCAAATATCACGTTGATTATTCCCGTCATCAGTAACACTAACAGTATAATCATCCCGTAACGCTCAAGCCAGTAATAATATTCCATGTACCTGTACGGCAGGAACGCCTCAAGAACCCGCGAGCCGTCAAGAGGCGGAATCGGTATCAGGTTGAACGCCGCAAGTCCCATGTTTATGCTTATCATCTGAATAATGACAGTAAGCCCCGCCCGGCCCGTCAGACCGTACCACCATTCCCCGAAATATCGCAGGAACAGCACCGATATTATTGCCGTCAGAATATTCCCCGCAACGCCCGCAAGCGAGACAATAATCAAATCCCGCTTAGGGTGCCTGAAATACCGCGTGTTAATCGGCACAGGCTTTGCCCATCCGAATCCCACGAACAATAACATCAATGTCCCGACAACATCAAAATGCGCCAGCGGGTTAAGCGTCAAGCGTCCGTATCTCTCCGCTGTCCTGTCGCCCACAAGGTATGCCGCAAGCCCGTGGCAAAATTCATGGAACGACAGTGCCCACAATAACGCCGGAACAGTCAGCAATAACGTAACAGGATCACGCAATAATCTCATCTTCTGAATAAATCCCCCAGTCCTTTCTGTATTCCCTTCCGCAGTTCTTCCTTCAGGCGGTCTTCTATTTTCTCACGTGTCGTTTGATCCGGCTGAGTCTGAGTCGGAGCAGGCGTATTCGTCTGAGGCTGTGAAGGCGTTTTCGGCTTGACGTTGAGAATCTCTGTTGCCTTGTCGATTACTTTGTCCCGGAGGCTTTCGGGCTTCTTCTCCTGTTTCTGCTGACTGGTGGACGGTGCCGGAGTCGTCTGTTTAGCGTCCTGTTTTGCGGCAGGCTTTGCGTCAGTCTTCACTGTTGATTCGCCAATCTTCAGCCCGGAGAACGCGAGACTGTCCGCACGTCCGTGAATCCTCAGAGTTATGACCCGGAAATCTCCCGCAGAGGCATTCTCCTGCGCTCCTTTGAGTCCGCCCTTCAGGAAGGCTTTTACGCTGTCCCCGAATCCTGAAACGCCCCCCTTCAGCAATGACTCTATTCCGCCTTTCGCCCCTCCCTGTATCGCGTTGATTAGCTGGTAATTCACGCTCGACTCTGTCATGAAGTCCATCGTCATTTTCTCACCCGCAAAATTTATTGTCCCATCGCGGGAAAGTTTTGCGTACTTATACAGCGCGTCATTCTTCACGGCGTTCACTATTGCCCCGGCCCTTACGGTTAATTTTCCCGTCTGAAGCATCATAGGGGCGTTCACGTTCGCGAATCTCAGGCCATCAGATTTATGTATTCTCGTGAAGAGGTCAAGCCATTTGAACCCCGTAATTTTCCCCTCGCCCATCGAGAAATTACCAGTGCCGGAATATGTCAGCTTGTCTTTTGCCGACCCTGCAATCTTGAACGTTAATTTTCCCGCGCCCGAAATTTTACCCTCAAGAGGCCCGGCCATGTCCTGAATCAGGCTGTTGATGTCGAGTCCGTCAGCAGAAATTTCATCCGTGAATTTCATTGTGCCTGTGCCAAACGTGAGACTGTTATTCAGAGTCCCGCCGTAAAATTTCGCCGTTCCTCCCTTTGACGCAAGACTATTCCCCGAAAATGTCAGCGGTATGTTCACGTCCGACAGCTTGAGGCCGTTTGCTGAGACTGACGGAGATTTGAGCGTCCCCGAAAGTTTGCTGATGTTACCGGAAATTTCAGCCGTGAGATTTTCCGCCGTGATACCTGACGCAGTGAGAGCAGGAATATTCGCCGATAACGTCATGGCCAGGTCAGCGTTTTTCCCAGCAAGACGGAGAGTCCCGGAAAGTTTCCCCCTCACATCAAGCCCGGACGAACCCGCGAGCGTCTCAAGAGACAGCCCCGAAAATTTGAAGCTGAAA
Organism: Synergistaceae bacterium; assembly: GCA_017540085.1. Classification (NCBI taxonomy): domain Bacteria; kingdom Thermotogati; phylum Synergistota; class Synergistia; order Synergistales; family Synergistaceae; species Synergistaceae bacterium. The sequence continues at coordinate 9,018 of JAFYBQ010000030.1, forward strand.
TCAAGCGGAGATTTCCCCGACATTGATGCCGTTCCCGCTCCCGTGATTGTGCCTTCACCGCTGTGTGCTGTGAGTCCTCCGAGAATTATATTGTCGCCGTTCTTGCTGACGTTCGCATTTGCCCCCGTGAAGGTTATCCCGTTTGCTGTTATGGATTTGGCCGAGAGATTCGCGCTTATCTTCTCCATTTTCGACAAATCTCCGTCAAGCGCGGTGGTAACCTCTAAACCTTTGGCCGTGATTATGTGCATTGCCTGCAAGTTTTCTGACTGTGCCAAGAGTCTCACAGAGGGGTTATTGATGTCCCCGGTGATTCTGAGTCCGGCGTTGATTGAGCCTTTGAGCTTGTAGCCGTCAATATCGGGCACGTATTCTCTGAGGGCTGAAGGTGTCATTGTGATTGTCGCGCTGAGGTCAAGCACGGGATTTGAGGGTATGCCGGAGATTTTCCCGGAGACTTTTACGGGCATTCCGTTTAGTGTGCCTTCCGTCTTTCTGATGGTTAATGTGTTTCCTGAGTACGCGAAATTTATTGCCGGGTTCATGATTTTCTGATCCCATCCGCTGAACTCAGGACTGTTAATCGCTCCCGTAACATTCGGTTTTGAGGCAGTACCTTTCACCGTAACAGAGGCCGTAATTTTCCCGGCTAACTTGTGCTGAGGCGCGTCAGGTATCATGCTTTCGATCCGTTTTACGTCAAGCCCGGCGATTTTTGCGGTGAGATTCATATTCGGCACTGTGAGAATTGATGAGACTTTCCCGTTGATATATCCCTGCGCCCCCTCGAACGTGAATTTTCCGTCAACGTTGGCCGTGTCGCTTTTCGACAGCTTCATTTGTGCGCGTATGTCCGTCAGCGTATGGCCGTCATATGACACTTTCGGGGCGGTGAGGTTCACCAGTCCGCTTAACGACTCAGGAGTCCCGCTTATGTTCACGCTGAAGACCGAGACTTTTCCGCCTAACGCTTTAAGTCCGGGAACGCCTAATATCTTGTCCATGTCATTCAATGCTGCCTCGCTGCCGTCAAGTTTTACAATCATTGAGACTGGCTGACCCGTACGGAACGCCGCGGCTATTTCGCCCTGAAGCGGAATGTTGAACGCGCTGGCCTGAATGTTGCTGACTGATATACGGTTCTGCGAGTATATGATATTCGCGCTGGCACGTTCGACGGGATAGCCGTAAAATTTCGCGCCCATGTAGTCGAACGCCCCGGAGACTCTCGGATCGTCCGCAGTCCCGGAAATGTCCGCAGTAAAATCTGCCTTCCCGGAAAAATCTTCAGCCCTCAGCAATGCAGGGTACAATGCGGTGATTTCGGCCATGTCTAACTCTTCCGCCGACATATGAACGTCAAGACTCGCGCCGTTAATGCCCCCGGTGGCGATAATCTTCCCGGAGCCTAAATACATCTCGGAACGGTTGACCGCTGTCAGGCTCTCCATGTCAATATTGCCGTTAAGGGGAAGACCGTTGATTTCAGCGTCAACATCAACATTCAGATTCACGACATCAGCAATGATTCTGCGGACACCGAGAACCCCTAGCCGCGAGGAAAAACGGCTGTCCATAACGCTCACACGGTCGACAGGGAGATTCGGCATTCCGTCTTCAGCATAAGCAGGTGAGGCCGTGAATGATGATGAGATTTCTGCGGGGGCTGACGGCGATTGAAGGTCTAATTTCCGTACGGCTGACATAAATTCGTCAACGTCCATGCTAATGCCGCCAAGCGAAATTTCAGCGAGCCGGAGATTTCCCGCAAGCAATGCCGAGAGATTCACATTGACCGAGAGGAAGCCCGCCGAAAATATGTCGGTGCTTGATATATTGTCCGACAGGCTGAAATTGTGAAGGGTGTAGCCTTTTACGGGATTGCCTGTGATTTTCTCAGCGTTAAGGGCGATGCCGTAATTTTTGCTGAGATGGCTTTTTGCGATTGACAGGGCAATATTCCCGCCGATGTCAGCAAACGTAAACAGCCCTACAGAAACCGCAAGCATTATCACAATCATAACAATGAACTTCATTAAGCCGCTTCCTTTTTTCATGGGTCTTCGCCACGGCTTTTTCTTCCTGTAAAGTTCAGGCAATAATATATTATCCGCAAGCAATAATTTCACGCTCCTTATGATTTGGGATTAGTGCCGTAATTATAAGGCAGAAAACATGATATAGTTACCGACAATAAGAACATCAGCAAAAATTTCACTCAGGAGATTTTCACATGACACTAATTTTTCACGCGGCAATATTCCTGTTTACACTCGTAATTTTCCTCAGAGCCTCGCAATCTCACGCATGTATGACAATTCTTGTCGGCAAAAACGCTTCAGCAACGGGCGAGGTCCTCGTGGGACACAATGAGGACGCTCCCGGAAGATGTACAATGCAGACTCACTTAGTCGGCAAGCTCAGACGGAAATCCGGCGCGAAATCACGCTTTGAGCCTTCACTCGCTGAAGTCGGCCTGCCTGAAACACGTACGAGTCTTTTATGGGCTGAGGCAAAACGCTATGACCGGGGGGAAAAAGATTCGGGGCTGTCATTCTGCGACTCATTCGTCAACGGGAACGGAGTCGTAATAGTCTCGAACAACTGCGAGAAATCCCGCGAAGACTCCCCGGAGCTTACTGACGGCGGAATAGGCTGGGCACTCCGGCGCATAGTGGCAGAGTCCGCACACACCGCAAAAGAGGCCGTAGAAATCGCGTCCCGTCTCATCGATAAATACGGCTATGCGTCAAGCGGACGGAGCTATTCATTTGCCGACAAGGAAGAAATTTACGTCATGCAGATAGTTCACGGGAAACATTATGCCGTCCATAGAGTCCCGGATGACGAAGCCGCCGTAATCCCGAATCACTACACAATTCACGAGCCTGACAGGAAAGCGCACGGATATAGGGAGCTTGTAGAGTATGCCGTAAAACGCGGATGGCACAATCCTGACGGAGTATTTGACTTCAAGAGGGCGTATCAGGCTGAGGAGTCATACGCTGAGGACAGGAATACGCATAGGCATGTCAGAGCGTTTCAGATGCTTCTTGATATTGACCTGTCGCCGCTTCTCATGCAGGAATGGGAGCCGCTGCCCTTCTCGATAAAACCCGCCCGCCCCGTAACAATTGACATGCTCAAGAAAATTCTGCGGACACATTTCGAGGGGTCATCATCATACACTGCCGGGAAAAATACGCCTCACTTCAGCAAGCCTCTTACCGTCTGCAACGCCGAGACATTAGAGTCGTCAATCTTCCAGATTCGCCACAACCCCGACAGGATAATCATCCGCAAATCTCTCGGAAGCCCCTGCTGTTCGCCCTATATAGCGTGGTACATGGGCATTCCCTCAATCCCTGAAGGCTACGAGGACAGAGACGCGGACACGTCATTAGCCGAACATTTCGCGACAACGCCGGGCGATATGTCATGGCGTGATAATGCGTGGTACAGGGCAATGGAAATCAAAGCGGCCTGCGATATTCTTTACGCGGAAAAATCAGAGACGGTACACGAGAGAGTCAGAGCCTTTGAGGACGAGCAGGAGCGGAAACTTTCACCGCTTGACGCACAGATAGAATTGCGGATACGGAACAACCCCGATATAGCGCGGGCAATGATGGAAGGAGCTGTGATTGGTCAGGCTGAAGACCTGCGGAATTTCACGGATGACTTGAGGCGGGAGCTTGGGATTATCGCGGGGGAGGCTCTGAATGACATTGAGGCGGGGAAAAATTTCGGCGTGAGGATTCCGGCGGGGAGTATGTCTGCTGACGGTCTGAATGTCGCGGAATGTTCCTGCGGGCCGTCATATGTCGGTTTCGGGAAGCGGTCAGCGTGCGCGGGAGTCGCGGAGCATGACGGGTATATAGATTTCACGTTCAGCGGCGGAGAATGGCGGAATGACGCAGTACCCTGCCTGAATGATTTGTACATGGCCGTAACAGAAAACTCCGGCAGGAAACACGCCGTAACCGTAAAAATCAACGTGAGGAGTTAGGGACATGGCAAGGAAGAAAAATACCGCTGATGCTCTCTATGAGTTAATCAGAATGAATCCAAAGCAGGCAATAATAATCATCATCATCGCCGGGATTGCGTACTTTTTCGGCGGGGACTCTGTGCTGAACTTTTCCGGGAATGAGTCGGGAAATCAGGATTTCGTTCAGGCTGTGATAGTCCGGGCTGTTGACGGTGATACGGCTGTCGTGAAAGTTGACGGGCAGGAAAGGCGCGTGAGATTCTTGGGCGTTGATACTCCTGAGACGGTACACCCGAACAAGCCAGTTCAGTTTTTCGGGAAGGAGGCCAGCAATTTCACGAAAGAGTCGCTAAACGGTCGGCGGGTGTGGCTTGAGTATGACGCAAATCCGCAGGACAGGTACGGGCGGCACTTGGCGTATATATGGCTGAACAATCCCAAGACGATAAACGAGTCATCAATCCGGGGAAATATGTTCAACGCAAAATTATTGCTTGGCGGGTATGCGAAAGTAATGATAATAAAGCCGAATAAGCGGTATGAATCCGAGTTCAGAAAATTTCAGGAAGAGGCGAGAAACAAAAAATTAGGAGTCTGGAGTCAGCAGCGGAAATATTGAGTGTGATAATTCCTCCCCGTGATTGTGCTATGCTATACTCAATTTTCACGAAAAAAATCACAGGAGGAATTTTTCATGTTAGGTTACGGACTAGACCCTACTATGATTGTGATTGTCCCGGCGTTATTGCTCTCAATGTGGGCGCAGCACAAAGTACAGTCAACCTTCAGCGAGTACAGCAGAATCCCGGCAAGGGGAAATGTTACAGCCGACAGCGTTGCGCGTATGCTCCTCACTCTTTACGGGATGGCGAACATGCCCATCAATCACGTAGCAGGAAACCTCACAGATCATTATGACCCCCGGAATAAGACGCTTAATCTTTCGGATAACGTTTACGGAAGCAGGAGCATTGCTTCAATCGGAGTCGCCGCCCATGAAGTAGGCCATGCGATTCAGCATCATGAATCATATTCCCCGCTCATATTTCGGAATGCCATAGTCCCAGCCGTCAATATATGCTCTACAGCGTCAATGCCTCTGTTTATTCTTGGGCTGATTATGGGAAATTTCATGCTCGTGAACATCGGCATAATGCTTTTCACGGGCGCGCTTGTCTTCCACCTCGTAACGCTCCCCGTTGAGATAAACGCAAGCTCGCGGGCTTTGGCACTTCTTGAAGAGACTCATACATTGTCCCCTGATGAGCTTTCCGGGGCTAAGAAGGTTCTGACGGCGGCGGCATGGACATATATCGCGGCGGCATTGATGGCACTGCTTCAGCTTGTGAGACTGATATTAATCAGCAGGTCTTCACGGAGGGACTAATTGCGCGGAATCGAAGCGGCATTGACCGTATTAACGTCAGAACTCGACAAAAAGCCGGGCAAGTTTTCTTCCGAGTCTCTGAGGATTCTTGCTGACAGGGAGAGAATGAAAGCCCCTGACATTTCGCTTGCCTCGTCATTAATATATATCGTCATGAGGCGTAAAGAGCTGTGGGAAAAAATTTCGTCCGACTATCTCCGCTCAAAGGAGAAATTACCGCCCGCCGTGAACATGGCCGTGTTAATGGGTACAGGGGGATTGCTTGAGCTTAGGAGGTTTTCCGGGGGAGTCCTCGTCAACGGAATAATAGAGTACCTACGGCGCGACAAATCAACCGCAAAATATGCCGGACTCGTCAACGCTGTACTCCACAAAGTAATCGAGAACGGAGCCGGGATTCTCGGCAAATTCCGCGACTCTTCCTCTCTTGACGGACGCGCAATGTATGCCGGGATTCCGCTGTGGACTCTCCCCGCTTGGACTCGGACATGGACTCGCCCGGAGCTTAACGCCATTTTCGACATGGCCGGGCTTCCGTCATATTCTGCGCTGAGAGTGTCGCCGGGAAAACGTGAGGAAGTCTCGCGCATTCTTGACGCTCAGGAAATCCGCCACTCAGACTCGGACATGTCGCCCGCAATCCGCCTGAATGAATCCGTAATGCCCGCAAGGATTCCGGGGTTCGCTGAGGGACTCTTCACGGCTCAGGCTGAAGGCTCAATCCTGGCGGCTTCACTGGCCGGAAAATTTTACGGAGGCGGGAACATTCTCGACATGTGTTCAGGGCGCGGGGTAAAGGCCGGGCAAATGCTCCAAGAATGTCCGTCAGCAAAAATTGAGTGCTGGGAAGTCTCCGAGTCCCGGTCAAAATCGGCAGTCCGTGAGCTTGAACGGCTCGGCGTAATCTCTCGTGCGGTTCTCAGGGCGGGTAATGCGCTGTCCCTAGTGCCGGAAAATTCGCCGGGGTTCGTTGTGCTTGACGCTCCTTGCTCAGGGTCAGGGACGTGGAACAGGAAGCCGGAGTCAAAATGGCGTTTGACGTGGGACAAGCTCGACTCCCTCGTCATGACTCAGAAAAGATTGTTGCGCCGGGCTGTGAGTCTCTGCGAATCCGGCGGGCATATTCTGTACATAACATGCTCACTGCTGAAGCAGGAGAATGAGTCCGTCGTGGCTGAAGTGCTTTCGGCTAATTCTGACTGCGCGGAGATTTCCGGGCTTGTTGACTGGCGCGGGGAATTTTTCCGGCGGGGAAAGCCCTACGGAATATATATCTTGCCGGGAAATTCGTGGCTTGACGGCTTTTATTGTTCGCTGATTCTGAAAAGGGGGTAACATTTTTCCATGCCTAATTTCTACAAGACAATCATAGATATGTTCATAGATTTCTGCTCTACAGCCACGGCGAAAGATATTCTTGACGCTGTTCACGCCGCTGACGATATACGGAAGGAGTTTGACGCAAGCCACGCCCTTATAGCCGCGTCCGCAAAGAACACGCCGGAAGTGATTTCCGCGCTGATTTCCGCCGGAATGAATCCTAACGCACGCTCTTATGACGGAAGTACACCCCTTATGTGGGCGGCAATGGGAAATTCTGCGGAGGCTGTGAGCGTTCTCCTAAAGGCAGGGGCTAACGTGAACGCCTCTAGGCCGGACGGACTGAACGCACTTATAGCCGCCTCGAAAAAGAATACTACCGCCGTAATATCACTCCTCCTGAAAGCCGGAGCGAATATTCACGCAAAAGACTCCAACGGAATGACCGCATTACACCACGCCGCAATGAATAACCCTGACCCCGAAGCCGTGAAGACTCTAATTGACGCAGGCGCGGAAGATTCACCTACTTCAACAGGAAAGACAGCATTAATTTTGGCGGCAATGCTCAACTCTCCCGATGTTGTTTCGGCACTGGCTGATTCAGGGTCAGACATTGGCGCGAAAGATTCAGACGGGAAAACGGCACTTGACTACGCGAAAGACAATCCCAAAATTTTCGGGACTCCTGTGATGTTTACACTTGAGAAAATGACAGAAAAGAGAGGCTAAATACATTTGGCGACATTCAGCAAAATAAAAAGACATAATTTCCTCGACATTTGCAGAAAAGGAACTCCGCAGGAAATTCTTGACGCTGTAAACTGGGGTGCAGATGTAAATTACCGCAATGAAAATGAAGATTTCGGACTCACTGCCCTTTCGATGGCTTCACGCGAAAACACAGCAGAGGCCGTAAAAATTCTCATTGACGCGGGCGCGAACGTCAACGCACAGACTAATGACGGCAATACGGCTCTTATGTGGTCGTCAACAAGGAATGACGAAAAGTTAATTACGACTCTGATAAATGCCGGAGCTGATGTGAATATTCCCCGCACTGACGGACTCACGGTTTTAATGGGAGCGGCAAAGAAAAGCAGTCCCGGAATAATATCATTATTGCTCAAAGCCGGAGCCGATGTTCACGCAAAAGACTCCAACGGAATGACCGCCCTTCACCACGCCGCAATGAATAACCCTGACCCCGAAGCCGTAAACGTCCTCATTGAAGCGGGAGCGGAAGATTCACCGACTTCAACGGGAAAGACAGCTTTAATTTTGGCGGTAATGCTCAATAATTCACAGGTTGTTACGGCTCTGATTAATGCAGGGGCTGACGTTCACGCAAAAGATTCAGACGGACACACAGCACTTGACTACGCGAAAGATAATCCCAAAATTTCCGGGACTCCAGTTATGATTACACTTGAGGAAATGATAAAGAGAGGGGAATAATTTTACTTGGCGACATTCAAGAAAGTACAGGAACAGAATTTTATCGACTACTGCGCGGACGCTTCACCCGAAAATATCCGCATGGCTCTGAAGTCCGTGAAAGACATCAACGCCGCTAACGAGTTCGGCTCTACAGCTCTTTTCATGGCCGCAAGAGAGAATACCCCCGAAGCCGTGAAGCTCCTGATTGACTCCGGGGCTGACGTAAACAGCAGGGCTTTTGACGGCGCAACGTCTCTCTTCTGGGCTGCCCTGAGCAATTCGGCGCAGGTCGTTGACGTTCTCATAGGGGCAGGGGCTGATGCCAACTCAGCGCGTTATGACGGCGTTACGGTGCTTATGGCCGCGGCAAGGAGGAATACCCCTGAAACTGTAACGACTCTCATCAGCGCAGGTGCTACAGTGAATGCTTCCGACACAAACGGAATGACTCCGCTTCTTTATGCGGCTATGGACAATCATAATCCCGATGTCATTAATACCCTCATTGACGCAGGAGCGGACGACTCATCAAACAGGCTTGGGCGGACAGCGTTAATTCTCGCGGCCATGATGAACAATCCGGCGGTTGTCGGCGCACTTCTTGACGCGGGGGCAGACGTTCACGCAAAAGACTCGGACGGGAAGACAGCATTATTTTACGCAAGAGACAATGACAAGCTCAAAGGCTCGGAGTCATTATTGAGGCTTGAGAAATTATACGGGGAGGCGGTAATGTGAGAAGACATAGCGGAGGAATCGTATTGACCACGCTGTTTGTCGTTTCGGCGGTAATATTTGCGTCAGGAGCTGTAGCAGTTTATACAGTCTTCATGAAACCTGAAGGGCGTACAGAGATTCCCGAACTCACGGGAAAATCATCGGTTGACGCTGTAGCGGAGGCAGAAAGGCTCGGACTCGTTGTTCAGTTGGAGCAGGCCGCTTCTACATTGCAGGAAGGACTCGTGTTGGCGCAGTCGCCCGAACCCGGCACGGAATTACGCAAAGGGCAAGTAATTGTGCTGCAGGTCAGCAAAGGCGGAGAGCTTCACGCAGTCCCGGACGTTAAGGGAATGACTCTGACGGAGGCGCAGAACGAAATCAAGACTCAGGGCTTCACCCTCGGTGATGTCGTCAAAATCCGGGAACGCGGCGTAAAAGCAGGGCAGGTAATAGCGCAGAGTCCCTCATCACCCGCGAAAGTATCATCAGGCCGGAAAATAGATCTGCTAGTTCAGGACGGAGCGAACGCAGACGGAGTAATAACAGTCCCGGACGTGAACAGGATGACAGAGAAAGAAGCCCGCGAGACACTCACAGCCGCCGGACTCAAGATTCAGGGCGTTGACCGGGCATATAGTCCGCTTCTGCCGGAAGGACTCGCAATTGAGACACGCCCCGGAGCAGGCAGCACTTTACGCGCAGGGCAGGGGGTAATTCTTAAACTTGCCACTCAGAGAAGACCCGCAGGATTCATGGACTCCGACTCAAAGTCAACATCAACCGCAAACGGAACAGCACGCCGCGTTACCAGCCGCAAAGACGATGACGACGACAAAAAGCCATCACAGTCCGCAAAGACTCCCGCAAAAGAGTCCCCGCCCAAAGAGTCAGAGTCCCAGCCCGCTAAAACCGCAGAGACTCCCCCCGCCCCGAAACAGGAAGAGGAATTTACCGGGGATGACTATCTCACAGCACGCACGGGAAATTCTCAGCCCGCAAAGACATCACAGACTCCCGCGAAAACTTCACAGCCCGCAAACACACAGCAGGCTTCATCATCAGGAGGCACAAAGACCGCCCGAATACGCTACATGATTCCGCCTATAGTCAGACCGATGGACTTCCGCATAGAAATCACTGACCCTGCCGGAAGACGCACAATCCTAAACAGGCAGGTAAGGGGCGGGGAAAGTATAAGCCTCAGCGCAAGCTACACGAAAGAATGCCTCATAACATACTATCTCGGCGGGGAATCTGTCGGCCAGGAAAGGAAAAATTAGCCGTGAGGAAAATTATTTTTGCACCTTCCCTGCTCGGAGCTGACCCCCTGAATATCGCCCATGATATTAACCGTCTCGGCGGTAATTTCGACTGGCTTCACCTCGACATAATGGACGGTCATTTTGTGCGTAATCTCTCGTTCGGCCCGGAGTTTTCGCGGGCTTTGCGAAAAAAATTCCCGGACGCTTTCATTGACGCTCATTTGATGACGGACAATCTTCAGACAGTCCTGCCGCTGTTCACGGACTCGGCCTCATTAATCACCGTTCACGCCGAGACAGAGCCGCATTTGCTTCACGCTACACTTTCAGCCATAAAGAGCGCGGGAATAAAGGCGGGCGTATCATTATGCCCCCCGACTCCTGTCTCAATGATTGAGAATGTATTGGAGCTTGCTGATCTTGTGCTTGTGATGTCGGTTACGCCCGGTTTCGGAGGACAGAAATTCATAGAGTCGTCGCTTGAGAAAGTCAGGGAGCTTGCCAGCGTCAGAGAAGCAGGGAAATATAATTACCTGATTGAAATTGACGGCGGAATAAACGAGAATACTATAACACGTGCGGTAAAAGCAGGCTGTGATGTTCTTGTCATGGGCAGCGCGGTTTTCAGGAATGATAATCCGGGCAAATGGCTTTCGGAAATGCGCGGAAAAATTAAGGAGGCACTGAAGGATTTTGACTGAGCAGAATGAAGCCCTCGTAGAGCTTGGGCGGATGATAACGGAACGGCGCGAAAGTTTAGGGATGACTCTTGAGACAGTTTTCGACAGGACAAAGATACGCCCCGAATATTTGCGCGGGATTGAGGCGGGAGACTACCGAAATTTCCCGGAGGTAGTATACATAAAAGGCTTTGTGCGGACGTACCTGAAATTAATCGGCGCGGAAGATTTGCAGGAAGATTTCATGTCTCAGCTTGACAGGTCATTGAACCCTCAGCAGAGTATGCAGATGCACAGCCGGAAGAAGCAGCCCGACCCTAAGCAGAAGCCCAAGAACATGAACAGCATACTCGGCAACGGCTCAAACATGCCGCAGGGATTCAAGCCCACGAGTCATTTCTGGCTGTTCCTCGTTCTGTTGCTGGCTCTTGCCGGGACTGGCGCATACGTCTGGTACGCGGTGAGCTACGGCGGGTTAGACCTGCGGAATCTAAAGCTCTTCAGTTTTTCGGGCGGGAACACGGCGGTTACACCTGCGGGGACTCTCTCGGCTGACTTAGGCTTGCCCGACACAAATGTCCCTGTTCCTGTTGCGGTCTCAATCGATGAGCCTGTGTCAGAAGAGCCGGAGCCGGAGCCGGAAATTTCACCCTATCTTGAGATTCACGCGGTCAATGATGTGTGGCTCAGTGTGTCATTCGGGGGAGGCCAGCCCGTTTTCAGGCGGACACTAAGACGCGGGGAGGTCATGCGCTGGGACTTGAACGAGCAGGCGCGAGTCGTAGTAGGCCGTCCCACAGCCGCGCAGGTAATCCTCAACGGCAAAGATCTTGGCATCGCTAACCCAACGGCGAGACGCTCAGAAACATACCTGTACAACCCTGACGGAACTTACAGCACAGTACAGAGACGCAGCAGAAACTAGCAAAATTCGCGGGACAGGGGGCGGATTTGTTCCTTGTCCCTTTTCGCTTGTTACCTTCCCCGAAAATTCTTGCGCGATAAACTTTCAGGCGTTATCATTTACCATTGAAAATTTTACACTACAATCAATAGAGGAGTTTTGCACAATGGCAGCAGAGGCAGTAAAGCCCTGGTGGCGCGAGGCAGTCGAGACTATAGTCTGGGCGTTTGTCCTTGCGATGATTATACGTACGTTCATTATTCAGGCGTTCTGGATTCCAAGCGGCTCAATGATTCCCACTCTCGAAATCAACGACCGCGTTTTAGTCGCCAAATTTTGGAATCTCTTTTTCCCTCCGTCAAGAGGCTCTCTCTACGTATTCCGCTATCCTGTTGACCCAAGCCGGGACTTTGTGAAAAGAGTCATAGCCATCCCCGGCGACACCGTTGACATCAAAAACGGAGTCGTATACATCAACGGCAATCCTACAGAAGAAGCCTACGTAAAGAATCATGACCGCTACACGCTTAGGCAGAGCAGCATATTTCCGCAGGTGCCGTTCACAGTCCCGGAAGGAAAATATTTCATGCTCGGCGACAACCGCGGAAACTCTCAGGACAGCCGCTTCTGGGGATTCGCTGACATCAGCGACATGCGGGGACCTGTGTTTTTCCGTTACTGGCCGCTTAACCGAATCGGTATCCCGAAATAGCGACATGCCCCGCACAGTTTGGTACCCCGGCCACATGGCCAAAGGAACGCGCAGACTATTCGAGCTTGCCGGGCGGCTTGATGTCATCGTTGAAGTGAGAGACTCCCGCGCTCCCGCGTCAACGTCTTCCCCTCTCATGAAGAGACTCGCGAAAATGAAGCCGATTATCCGCGTTTTTTCCCGCAAAGATTTGGCTGACCCGGAGAAATTAGCACTGTGGCTTGACGCGGTGAAGTTCTCATACCCTGCTGACCTGCGAAAACGCGAGGGGCTGACTCAGATTCGCCGGGCGATAATGAGATTCAAGCCCTCTCACAGGGAAGCGCGTATAGCCGTTGCGGGCATTCCGAACGTGGGAAAGTCTCTGCTCCTGAACATTCTTGCGGGGAAATCATCGGCAAAAGTCGCGAACGTTCCGGGCGTAACAAAGTCCGTGAGCTGGTACAAGAGCGGGGATATTCTGATTGTCGACAGCCCCGGGATATTAGACCCTCACGCCGAGCCGGGAGCGCACATGATGCTGTCGTGGCTTGGGTGCGCGAAGGCCGAAATTGTCGGAGGCTGGGAGAACGCCGCAATATCGCTGATAAAATTTCTGACACATAACGGAATGGCCGGGATGATTCCTGCTGACGCTGACGAAATTCCCGCGCTTACCCTCGAAAACATCGGGCGGAAATTCGGCTGTCTCATTACAGGCGGGCGCGTGAACATGGAGCTTGCCGGGCAGAAACTCATAGAGGCGTTCAGCTCCGGGAGATTAGGCCGCGTATGCCTCGAAATTCCGGGCGGTGAAAGGGCGGTTGACTTCAGCAGGGATGAGGCAGCTAACATTGTTTCCTGACGACATAATTCCCCCTATGCGCTGTGATCATGACGAGGCTATGTATCATCTTGGGCGGCTGAAGGAGCGCGGAGTCATAATCGGAACAGACGAGGCCGGGCGGGGAGCATTGGCCGGGCCAGTCGCGGCGGCGGCGGTATATCTCACTCAGGAGCAGGAAGACTCACTAATGGCAATGGGACTCCGGGACTCCAAGCGAATATCTCACAATGTCAGGGAGAGACTTTTCGCGGCCATGAATGATTTGGGCGTGATATGGCGCGTGAGGATGGGCGACAATTTGAGGGTTGACCGGGACAACGTGCTTAACGCGGCACTGTGGGCAATGGGTGAGTCAGTCTCAGCAGTCGCAAAAAGAACAGGCCGGGCGGATTATGTCATTGTTGACGGAAACGAGCGAATCCCGGACATCAATATTCCTCAGTGGGTATTGATTCGCGGGGATGACCTGATTCCGTGCGTGTCGGCGGCTTCCGTTGTCGCAAAAGTAATCCGGGACAGGTACATGGTGATAATGTCAGCGAGGTACCCCGGCTACGGCCTCAAACAGAACAAGGGCTATCCTACGCGCTATCATATGGAGTCGGTTATGCGCTTGGGACTGAGCGAGATACACCGGGTAACATTCTGCCGTAAAATTTTTATGCGTCGTGAAAGGGGGAAATATTAATGCCGTCAATAAACGTAAATGTAGACAGCGGATACAGCCAGAGCCAGACGAACATCAGCACGAACACAGGCCAGGGGCGAATCTCGACACAGCCGCAGATTCAGACACCTTCACAGATTGCGGCGCGTCTTGCGGGAGTCAGGCCGGGGCAGATTGTTGAAGGAAGTGTGCTGGGACAGAATCAGGACGGCACATATTTAGTGCGCGTTGACGTGAACGGAGTCCCGCAGGAGTTACGCGCAAGGGCTACAGTGTCATTGATACCTGGTGAACATTTCCGGGCATTGTGGGACGCTTCCGGGGCTGACGGTGTGCCGGTTCTGAGGTTGTCGCAGGGTGAACTGTCGTTCCTGACTCAGATTCCCGCGAAAGACAGGGAGCTTGCTACGGCGTTATTGTCGCGGGGGTTGCCCCTAAGCAGCGAGGTATTGACGGCGATAAAGGACGCATGGCGGAAGGCGGGCGGTACGGAAAATCTTTCGTCATTCATTGAGCTTTGGGCGCGTGATGTCCCTATGACGCTTGAGAATGCCTCACTGTTATCACAATATGCGGCCATGAATGGAGCAGAGGCCACAGAAATGTGGAACAGGATACGCCGCGAGCTTAAAGAACGCACAAAGGAAGGCGGAGACCCCGTGAAGGCTCTGAAGTCAATGAAAGAAGGAAATGATGACGTTGCGAAATTCCTTCAGGCACAATCCCTCCTAATGAAATCCCCCCGCAATGACGTGAACCCGGCGCTTTTGGCGGCACCTTTCTGGCCGTTGATGGACAGCACACAGCAGAATATGACGGCGAAAATTTATGTCGGGCGGGCTGTTTCTGACGAGGCGCAAAAATATTGGCAGGTAGGATTCGGGATTACAGGGTCAGCGTTGGGCGAGGTCGGCGGATTAGTCGAAAGCGACGGAAAAAGCTGTAACCTAACACTCAGCGCGGAAAAGGCTTCAACGTGCAGGCTAATCGAGAAACGCAGAAGAGAATTACGGCGCGAGCTTCAGGGCGTAGGGATCCCAGTAACATTTATCGGAGTCGCACAGAAGACACAGGAAACGGCGCGGGATGTACTTTCAGCCGGGCGCGGTCTTGACATAACGGTGTGAGAAATGGCAGACGGAAAACCCGACAAGGCAGTAGCAATAAAGTACGACAACAAATCAATGGCGGCTCCTGAAGTCGTAGCAAAGGGAGAAGGATTTATCGCCCGCAAAATCGTGGAAAAGGCTGTTGAAGCTGACGTGCCTATAGTGGAGGATGCCGCGTTAGTCTCGGCGTTAATATCGCTGGAACTGGGAGAGGAAATCCCCTCGGAGCTGTACGAGGTTGTAGCGCGTGTATTGGCGTGGGTCTACAAGCTAGACAAGGAAGCCTCATCCGCCCCGCCCCGTATGAGATGAGCGAGTCGCAAAAGTTAGGGCGTTACGCTGAGGACTTAGCCGCGAAATATTTGGTGTCGTTAGGGTGGAAGATTCTTGCGCGAAATGTCAGGAACAAATACGGCGAGTTAGACATAATTTCAGCAGACCCGAAAGACAAAGAGCTAGTAATTGTAGAAGTACGCTGCCGGACAAAGAATAACATTCAGGACGCAATAGACTCCGTTGACCGCAGAAAACTCCGCGCCCTTCTCAGAGCGTCAAATGAGTATGTCGGCGCAATCGGCTACAATGGCTTCTGGCGTATTGACCTTATCGCGGTAACGATTGACACACGCGGGACTCTTGATGACTGGACTCTTGAACACCTCCGGGACATTACAGCGGGGCTTTACGTTTGACAGAAAATTTTGACAGTGCTATATTCCGTAAAATTTTTTCCTAAACGAAAGAAGGAATATATACCTTATGAACGGATTGACTCTCGTAGGTATAGCGATAGTTGTGCTTGGGCTTGCGTATCTTCTCTACGGCCGCTGGCTCGTCAAAACATGGGGCATTGACCCTTCAGCCAAGACTCCCGCATACCGCTTTGAGGACGGGCAAGACTACGTACCCGCTTCACGCTTCACGGTATTTTCGCACCAGTTCAACAGCATAGCCGGGGCAGGCCCGGTAACAGGCCCGATTATCGCTGCGATGTTCGGATGGCTTCCGGCGTTCCTGTGGCTACTTGTCGGCGGAATATTTTTCGGGGCGGTTCAGGATTTCACTGCTCTTTATGCTTCCGTCAAGAATGAGGGCAAGTCAATGGGACTCATAATCGAGCGTTATATCGGCAAGACGGGACGCAAATTATTTCTCATGTTCTGCTGGCTGTTTACCCTGCTGGTAATTGCGGCGTTCGCTGACATTCTCGCGGGTACGTTCAACGGGTTCACTAAGGACGGCGGGCAGAATGTTCCGGGAGCGTCGGCGGCTTCAATCTCGGTGATATACATTTTCGCGGCGTTAGCGTTCGGAGTGTTCATGCGGTTCGTGAAGTCAGGCGAGATGACAAAATTCCTCGTGGGAGTCGTCCTTGTTGTCGGGATGCTGTGGGCGGGAATCGCTAACCCTATGTATTATAACGGCCATACGTGGCGGCTTGTCGTGTTCGCGTACTGCTTTGTAGCGTCAGTATTGCCCATGTGGCTCCTGAAACACCCTCGCGATTATCTCAGCATATTTCTTTTGCTGGGAATGATATTCGGCGGGGCAGTCGGAATAATCATCGCCAACCCTGAAATACAGATGCCCATGTTCGCGGGGTGGACGGTGAAGAATCAGCCGCTTTTCCCGATACTGTTCATTACGATAGCCTGCGGGGCGGTCTCAGGATTCCACAGCCTTGTGTCATCAGGTACATCATCAAAATCAATCTCGAACGAGACGGATATGCTTCCTGTAGGCTACGGGGCTATGCTAGTTGAGACTCTTCTCGGAGTTGTCGCGCTTGTGATTGCGTGTTCGGCCTCGAAAGACGGCGGACTACCTGCGGGGACTCCGTTTCAGATTTTCGGGAACGCTGTCGGGGGATTCTTTACGATGTTCGGGCTTCCGGCTCATATATCAGCCTGCGTGATTATGATGTGCGTTAGTGCGCTTGCCATGACGACAATAGACGCTGTTACGAGAATAAGCAGAATGTCATTGCAGGAATTATTATTGTCAGCAGAAGGCGAGAAACCCGGCGCACTCGTGAAGTTCGTAACAAATGACTATGTAGCAACCATTATTTCACTGTTGCTTGCGTATGCTCTGTGCCTTGCGGGGTACGCCAGCATATGGCCGTTATTCGGCGCGGCGAATCAATTGCTGTCGGCTCTTGTGCTTACGTCTCTTGCGGTGTTCCTGCGGGTAACGGGGCGAAAAGGATGGATGCTGTACGTTCCCATGACGTTTATGTTTGTCGTAACAATGTCGGCGTTAATCATAAGCGTGTACAACATTGTGCTGAAGCTCGGCGCGGGGAGTTTCGTTTTCATGGTTGACGGACTCCAGCTGATAATAGCGGTTGCGCTGATGACTCTTGCGGTGCTTGTAGTGTCTCACTGCTGGAAGGAATTATTTACGGCGAAAGTGAACAAGGACATAGCCGCGGCGCATTAAGTTACAGAAATTATGCCCTCTCTGAAAACGGGAGGGCTTTTGTTGTTTTTTGACGGAGGGGAAAATTTCAGCGTGAAGAGAATATTAATCACAGGCGAAAACAGCTACACAGGCCGGGCAATCATTCAGCACCTTTCAGCATGGCCGCAGAAATATCACGTCTCAGCAATCAGCCTCCGGGGAGATTCGTGGAAGTCGGAAAATTTCGGGGCGTTCGACACCGTGATTCACACAGCAGGAATCGCCCACGACAGCACGAAATCAAGCGACAAGGAGGACTATTTCCGGGTCAACACGCAACTCACATTTGACACAGCGCGCAAGGCCATGAATGACGGCGCAAGGCAGTTTATCTTCATGAGTTCGTCAATTGTCTACGGAGCTTCCGCCCCTGTCGGCCATGAGAAAATCATAACGCGCTCGACTCCCGTCAGCCCTGAGAGTTATTACGGTGAAAGCAAAGTACGCGCTGAAGATATGATTACATCGCTTGACGGGGAAAATTTCCGGGTATGTATATTGAGATGCCCTATGATTTACGGGAAGGGGTGCAGGGGGAATTACCCGGTATTGTCGAAAATTGCCCGGCGTATTCCGCTTTTCCCGAACGTCAAGAATACGCGCTCAATGCTTTACGTGAAGAATTTTGCGGAGTTCGTCCGGCTGATGACTGATGACTGTACGCACGGAGTCTTCTGGCCTCAGAACGGGGAATATACCTGCACGGCTGAAATGGTGAGAATGATTGCGGAGTCTCACGGGAAAAATATCGCGCTGATTCGTGGCTTTGAGATTCCGCTGAAGATTGCCGCAAAATTTTCGGGACTCATCAATAAGGCGTTCGGGTCATTGGCCTATGATATGAGCCTGAGCGGTTACCGGGAAAATTACAGGCTGTATACTCTGCGCGAAAGTATCACCGACACGGAGCTATGAGTCCTTCCTGTGAACGTTTCGTATGATGAAGTCCGCGAACGGCGCAAAGTCTCCCGGATTGAGTCTGCCGAAAATCCTGCGCTCATCCTCCGGGCTTAGGGGGCGCGTGATGAAGTCCGTATCAATCTCAGAAGGATCGCGGAAGACCTGCACGAACTCAGGATCATAGAACCATTCTGACGGGGCATTGAGATTTGTCGTCAGGAGCTTCCTGTGATATGTGAGAGCCTCAAGCGGGCGCACTGAGCTGTAATTCTGTCCATACGGCAACACTTCAAGCACACATTTTGCGTTGGCTGACTTCTGGCACGTCTCATCATAGGGAATCGGGCTGTTGTAGTGAATCTTGTCGGAATATTTCTGCTCACTCTCAGGAACTCCCGCAATCCAGAAATCACACTTTAGCCCAGAATCTGTCAGACGCTCATAGACTTTCAGCAGGAAGGGAAGACGGTCTTTCGCTGTTCCCACGAAAAATATATCGCTTGCGTTCTCCGGCTGGTATTCTTTCGCGGGAAGGAGTCCCGGCCATCGGTCTGTGTAAAGGAGTCCGAATTTCTCCGCGTCCGGCCTGTTAAAGGTTATGCCCGCGTCAAAATATTTCCTCAGCTGACACCACCATTTTGACATTGAAGCCTGCCTGCCTGCAACTGAATCCCGGAACATGAACACAAGTTTTGCCCGCCTGTATTTTTTCCTGAGATACGACAAGTACACCCTTGACTGCGAGAGCGTGTAATTCTGGCAGAAGAGAAAATATATATCGTCATCATCATGAAGAGTCCCCGGCCTGAACATTACCCTATGCCAGAAAGCAGCCATAAAGCCCGGAAGCGGAAGACAGTTGAATCGTCTCGACATTGAATAGTACATCGCAGTCATCATAACCGGGCGGCCTAATATATCGCGGTTCAGTATCGCGCCGTAAGCCTCAGCCGAATCAAGCAAGCCTCCCCAGGTTTTTCCGATTACGACAAATTTACGCATTGCGCCCCGCCCCCGTACCGCCTTCAACGACTCCCTCATGACGCGCCGCCTTGAACACCGTCCGCCACACGCACATCACATCAAACGCGAAGCCCTCACGCATGACATATTCGCCGTCAAATCTTGCCTTCTCCGAAATCTCAAGCTCATCACGGCCGTTTATCTGCGCCCAGCCCGTTAGCCCCGGCCTTATGTCATTGGCTCCGTACCTGTCCCGCTCGGCTATAAGGTCATACTGATTCCACAGTGCCGGCCTCGGCCCGACAAATGACATGTCGCCCATAAGAATATTCACGAACTGCGGAAGCTCATCAAGCGAATATTTCCTCATCCATTTACCGCACCGCAGAATATACTGCTCCGGGTTCGCGAGAAGGTGAGTCGGAATGTCATGCGGGGTATCCATCTTCATGGAACGAAATTTATACATGCTGAACGGCTTTTTGTGGAGGCCGATTCTTTTCTGCGTGAAAAACGCCGGGCCGCTGTCCTCGCGCTTTATGATGAGAATACATGCAATCATTGCGGGACTGAGTATCAACAGCGCAAAGAGGCTCAGAATTATATCAAGCAATCTTTTTCCGAACAGCTTATACATAATCGGCTTGCGGAATCCTTTCCTGTGTGTGAAATTTTTACGGATGATTATAGCAGTGTTGTTGACATTTTCGGGGTTGATGATAAAATTTCCCAGTGCTTGAAATTAATCGGCGCATTCACAACGCTGGGAATTGGTGCAACGGCAGCACGCTTGACTCTGGATCAAGTAATTGGGGTTCGAATCCCTGATTCCCAGCCAAAACACTCTAAAAGATGACGGATGAAATTAAACCCTGTTCAGACGCTAAAATCTGAGCAGGGATATTTTTATGTACGGGAGAAAATCTCATGTTAGCATTCATATTCGTGTACGCAATAATTCTCGTGGCAGTCGGCGCGGTAATCGGGCGGAAGGCAAAATCAGCCTCAGATTTCTTTGTGGGCGGACGGAAATTCGGAGCGGGATTGCTTTTCACGTCATTAATTGCCGCCAATCTCGGAGCAGGGTCAACCGTCGGAGTCTCGGCACTGGCATATACGCACGGAGTCTCGGCGTGGTGGTGGATAGGCAGTGCGGGAATAGGCTCGCTGATTCTTGCGTACATTGTCGGGCCAAAGATATGGCGAATTTCCCGCGAGAAGAATTATTACACGCTGAGTGATTATCTTGATGACCGTTACAGCCGGGCATTTTCCGGGCTGATTTCCGTGATGATGGCGGCGGGTACTCTTGCGCTTTTCGCGGGTCAATTATTGGGCATAGCGTGGATTCTTGAAGTTGCCGCGGGAATCCCGAAAGAACACGGCGTAATCATCGGTGCTGTTGTAACGACATTATATTTTGCGGCGGGCGGTCTTCTCTCTAGTGCTGTCGTGAATATTGTCGAGGTCGCTGTGATTCTGGCGGGCTTTCTCGTTGCTGTGCCTTATGCGCTGAGTTACGCTGGCGGGATTGATGGCATAAAGTCAGCCGTAAGCAATCCGGGATATTTTGACGCTTTCGGGATGGGAGCGGGCGCGATTATCGGCTATATAGTCATGCTTGTGCCGTCATTCTTCATTTCGCCGGGCTTAATCGGAAAAGTATTCGCGGCAAAAGATGAGAAGTCTGTCAAAACTGGGACAGCGTTAAACGGACTCGTTCAGTTAGCGTTCGCGGTTATCCCGGTAATCATAGGGATGTGCGCGGGGGCGTGTCTTCCGGGACTGAGCCGGGCGGATCTTGCGCTTCCGTCGGCCATGAAGGAGATGATGCCGTTTTTCGTGGCCAGTCTTGCGCTTGCGGGGATATTCGCGGCTGAGGTAAGCACGGCTGATACTGTACTGTACATGCTCGCGGGGTCAGTAACGAATGACATATACAAACGCTTCATGAATCCCGGCATAAGCGACAGAAATTTATTGCGGCTCTCACGAATCGTAACAATAATATGCGGAGTAGTCGGTGTGATTCTTGCGCTGAGGCTTGAGAGCATAATATCCGCGCTGACTATATTTTACTCGCTAATGAGCGTATCACTTTCCGCGCCGCTTTTGTTCGGTCTTTTCACGAGTCGGGCGAATAATGCGGGGGCAGTTATGTCGGCTGTTCTTGGAGCGGGTCTCACGGTGTATATGACATTCGGCGGTTTCGGGGGCTTCATTGAGGTTTTCGGGGTGAGGCTGAACGCTTCAACCTGCGGGATAATATTATCGTTTGCGGTCATGGCCGTGTCGTTATTTTGGAGCAGGGATTAGGGAGCGGGGGCAGGGATATGCGCTTGTAGTACCCTGTCCCCTGTTTACCTTTCTTTCACTCGCCCAAAGCCGCGACACACGCCCTCACTATAATGTCGCAGGCTTCTCCTTTTGTTACCGGGTATCCGTAATGAAAATTATTGTCTATGCTGTATATGCTCAGTATTCCGAGCTTCCCTAAAATTTCGGCATACTTTGCGTTTCTGTTCTTGCCGAGCTTGAACGGAAGCCGGGAATTTTTCGGGAGCTTTATCTTATTCAGTGCCGGGAAAGCATCGCACACTGCCTTCACGAAATCGCTTCTTGATATAGTGTTTCCGGGTTTCTCTACGGTGATTTCCGGGGGCTTCTTCATGTTTGCGGCCTTCTGCGCCCGCTTGAGGATTTCTATAACGTCATTTCCCGTCATGATGTCATCCACGCCGAAAAGCCCCTTGTCCGCGCCCTTAATGATGGCCATCTCTAACACAGGGTTGTCCATAAGCTCAATGTTGAATGACGGCGCGTGAGGATACTCATTCGGAGTAATAAGCCCGTACATGTTCGAGATCTGCACAGTTCTGTTTACGCTGTGTTCCGGGGGAATGTCGGAGTATTTGCACAGCGACAGCGACACGCCCGAATTTAGCAGCTCCCACTGAACGCGCATAGGGTGAACCTGCCTAGGCTGCTTTTTGTCCCTGACACAGACAGCGGCCAAAGCTCCGGCGGCCTGCCCTGTCATCATTGTGATTGGCTGAAGCCTGAGACTCCCGGCGGCAAGCCTCGACATCGATAAATTTTTCTCGGCGGCTATGAGTCCGTCAGTCTCATTCGGAATCAATATGTTCATTGGCACTTGGAACGGCCCCCGCGGCCTGTTAAGCTCCTGATGCCTCATTGTTTCGTCAAGATCATATTCCGTATCAGCGTCCGTATTTGCCCCGTGAAGGTCGAGAATATATCCCCCGATTGCAATCGCGTCAGAAAATTCCCGGCTCGTATGTCCGTCTCTGTAGCTCAGGGAATTATATGCGAGTTCGTTTGAAGTCAGCGTATGCGCTCCGATAATCCTGCGGGACTCTCTCACGTATGGTATTACGGGCATTCGCCTGGCAATTTCCTGCCACTCACGCGGAAGAGTCCGGGCTGCTTCGGGAAGTATCCTGTTTGTGTACTCGTCATCCGGGACTGACCAAGACTCGCCGAGTTCGTTCTGTATGTAGTAAATCAGGTGAAGAGTCTTGATGAGGGCTTCCCGCTCAACCTGAAGGCGCAAATTTCTGTCCTCAAGATATGATACTGGGAGTCCCCTTCTGCCGTTAATCCACCCGTAAGCACCGGGATAATCATTGCCCCAGTTAAGCCCGGTTTTTGTGATGTATTGGCGGTATTCCTTTGACGCATCGTAGCTGTAGGGGTTGGAGCTGTCCGGGATTCCCCTGTAGGCGGCGTAGGTAATGAAATTCACGGGAGTTTCAACGGGGTAAACGTTCCTGAAATTTTTGCCGTCAGCAGTGAGGAAGCTCTCATAGTTGCGCCTTGCGAGGTCATATCCGGGCAGGGGTGTTTCCGGCTTGAGATGATCTGGGATTCCGCCGGGATATTTCTTGATGACCGCCGTCCATGTTATGTCCTGAATCATAGCGTCATTGTTGATGTATTCTGAGACGGAGTTCCCCGCCCTGTAGGGAGTTTTCGTGATGGGCAGAATGTCGCCGTATTCCGTTGCGTCAATGAGTATCTTGCAGTCGTAATCGCGTTTCCCTGAAGGTGTCTTAACGGTAACGCCTGCAACAGACCGCCGGGACATTTTCACGCCGATGATTTCCGAGTTCATGAGAAATTCGAGAGTTCCGCGCCTGCGAGCCTCGTTTATCATGGATATGAATGCTTCCTGCCCTATTCGCGGCTCAAATGCCAGTGTTGCCGGATGCCAGTAGCATGTTCCCATTGATTTGCCCCGTGCATCGTAATAGCTCTTTATGCGGCGTATGTATTCCTCGTATATTCCGCTCTTCTGCCGACTCATGTCGTCCATTGTCGAAACTCCTGCGGCGGTTGCCTGTCCTCCGATCCATGTTGAAGACTCTACGACGAGAACGCTTGCTCCCATTCTGGCGGCCTGAATCGCTGCGGAGATTCCCCCGGTGCCGCCTCCGGCTATGATTATGTCGTATGAGCTTTTCTGCGAGCTTGTACGTGAAGCCGCTGACGTGATTAATATTAATGCGGTTAATGAGACTGCTAGGAAAAATTTTCTGACACTCAAAATATTAACCTGCCTCCTGAAAATAATTGTCAATAATACACCACAAAGGCGCGGGAAACGCAAAACTTTTCACAAGCTCATGCTAAAATTTCCACGTTCATAAAACTTTTCATGAAGGGAGAAATTTATCTTGGCACTAAACTTTATGGATCTTCTCGGCTCAGTCATTCAGGGTACAACAGGCTCATCACCTGCGGCAAGCTCACGGGTATCGAACGCGGGAAACAGCCTTCAGGGACTCCTAGGCTCACTCATGGGAGCAGGGCAGAGCATGAAGCAGAGAGTTGGCGGCGACAATCTCGCGGCGGGCGGAATAGGCGCGCTGCTCGGTGCGCTCATGGGAGGCTCAAACAGTCCCACAATGAACACCCTGGGCGGGAGCATGATGGGGCTTCTCGGAATGATGGCGTATAAGGCTCTCAGCGGGTCAATGTCGGGCAGCTCCGGCGCAGTCTCGCAGGCTCAGTACACACCGCCTTCACCGCAGCAGCAGAACAGCGACGCAGAAATTATCCTCACGGCCATGATTGACGCGGCAAAATCTGACGGGCAGATTGATTCCGATGAGATGAGGAAAATTATGGACACGATGAAATCATCAGGCACAGGGCAGGAAGGAATGAACTACGTAATCGCCAAGCTACAAGGGCCAATGGAGACGGGCAAAATTGTCGCGGCTGTTCAGGGAAGGCCGGATCTTGCGGCGCAGGTGTATTCGGCTTCATTGATGGCGATTGATGTTGACACTGACGCGGAAAGAATGTACCTCGACAAATTAGCGCGGGCTATGGGATTGTCCCCGGCGGTCGTGCGGAATATAGAGCAGCTCACCGGGGCGCAGGGTTAAGCACCGGGCGTTACGTTCCTCCGGGCTAATAGGTTCTCAAGAAGTTTGCCGAAAAGCTCGTAGCCTTTATCTGTAGGGGGCAGTTCGATTCTTGTTCCGTCCCCCTCAAACACTAACATACCGTTTGACCTCTCGCCGGCAGGAAGTATCACCCGCGCCGGGCCTGTTCCGTCAGCACCTGCTACAATCTCATCGGGCGAAACTTTGAGGACATTGGCAAGCTCGATGATTCTTGTTCCATTCGGGGCGGTCTCTCCCGCTTCCCAGCGTCTTAGAGTAGCTATTGACACGTCTAATTTTTCGGCAAGCTCTATCTGCGTGTAGTGCGCCTTCTTTCTCAGCTGCCTTATGTTTGACGATATTGGCATAATTATATGACACCTCTTCAGAAAAGATTGAATGACCGAATTATACCCATAAAAATATCTTTCATGCAAGAATACCGCCCAATGTAAACCGCTGAAACCTTCAGAAAGTTTACAGACAAAAATTTATGTGCTATATATACCCGCCATGAAGGCAGAAATTCTACATGCCCTTGAATCAAAACGGGGCGAATATATTTCAGGCGAGGAATTAGCCGGGATGCTCGGAGTAACGCGGGCGGCGGTGTGGAAGGCAGCAGAGTCGCTGAGGAAGGAAGGACACATAATTTCAGCGTCAACAAAAAAAGGCTACATGCTCGAAACACACAGCGACATTCTCACAGCAGAGGGGATAAAATCTCACCTCAAAGCCGGGACAGAGATACAGCGCGTTATATGTCTCGGCGAAATTGATTCGACCAACAATTACGCCAAGAAGCTGGCCATGTCAGGGGAGCCTCACGGGACATTAATCGCGGCAAACCGACAGACAGCCGGAAGAGGCCGCCGGGGTCATAAATTCGAGTCGCCCGCAGGAACAGGGCTGTATATGTCTCTGATACTCCGGCCAAACTGCGACGCGGGAAAATTTCAGATGATAACAATTGCTGACGCTGTATCAGTATGCCTAGCCATCGAGGATTTGTACCCAGACTCACGCGGCAAGCTCGGAATAAAGTGGGTCAACGATGTCTATTTTCACGGCAGGAAAATCTGCGGGATTCTCACGGAAGCCGTAACAGGAGTCGAGAGCGGAGAAATTGAGAGCGTAATAACAGGAATCGGGGTCAACGTTTCGACAAAGAAATTCAGCGAGGAAATATCACAGACAGCCGGGGCAATATTCGCGGGCGGAGATATTCGATTCGGGCGTGATGAGCTTTGCGCCAAGATTGCCGACTATATTATGACGTTCGCGGGGAATCTCGATGACCCTGAAATAATCCGTGCTTACCGCGAGCGGTCAATATTAACGGGGCGGGAAATATCCTACATGGCCGGGCGCAGGAAATGTTACGGCTGTGTTCAGGACATTGACGACTCCGGGGGGCTTGTTGTTCGTAATGATGAGGGTGAAATTGAGACTCTCAGATCCGGGGAAGTCTCTATGATTCGCAGCGAGGAGGAATAATTATGACAGCCACAAAGAAAATCACGTTATGCGCCCTTTTCGCGGCATTAATCGCAATAGGGACTCACATAAGAATCCCGACACCGTTACTGCCGCTGACGTTCCAGACTCTTTTTGTCGTCATGGCCGGGCTTGTTCTTGGGCGGAAACTTGGAGCGTTGAGCGTCTGCGTTTACGTCATGGCCGGGCTTATAGGGCTTCCGGTCTTCACGGGGTCTGCGCTTAACCCGACATTCGGCTACATTATCGGGTTCATTCCGGGGGCGTGGCTTGCGGGATATGCCGCAGAAAAATTCAGGCCGTGTTTCATTACGTGGACGCTTGGAGCTGTGGCGGGGATTGCTGTGATTTATGCGTTCGGGATTCCGTATTACTATTTTATGTCGAAATATTATCTCGGGAATGAGCTGGGCGCAAAAACGCTGATGATATATTTCGTCCTAATGCCCATTCCCGGGGACATCGCGAAAAGTATTCTTGCGGGGCTTTCGGTGAAGAGGCTTGCGGCGTTTTTCCCTGAGAGTTTTACGTGGAAGAGATAATATCAGAGCTGCCAGCGGGACAATATTCCGCGTGTGAGGCGTGATACCCTGTATTCATCGCTGTGCCTGTAAGTTATGACGAGGCAGAAAGTTTTTCCCCTGTGAGTGAAGGCCGTAACTTTCTGATCATTCTCGCTGTCAATTCTGTATGTTACTGTCGAGGCGCGTATGACTCCTATCTTCATTTCGCTGTTTGTCGGGCGGGACTTTGAGCCGTAGCGGAGCATGAGTGATTCTGCAATGTCCGAGGCGAATTTCTGTGCGCTGTCCCCGCTATAAGGCCAGTAGAGTAAGACCGCCATCAATGCGTCAGAAGCCTGCGTGCTGAGAAGAGTCCGGCATGAAACGCCCTTGCCGTATGCATTCTCTATTACGGAGGAGTCTTGCGCGAGAACGTTCCAATGCTGCGGAATTGAGATTGTCCCGGCATCTGTGAGGCGTATGCGTTTCCATGTCATTCCGGCGGCGGAGCATGAAATCACGAGGACAGCCAGCAAAAGAGCGCAGTAAACCTTTCTCATGATGATGTGAGTCTCCTTGCATAAAAATTTTCCTGTGTGGAATCAGTCAAAATTATAGCACAGTGTTAATTTCAGGGGTGCTATATGCCTTAATGTGAAAGAAATTCGGCGCATAATGCCTGAAGCTCGCGGACTATTTTGCGGCCGGGACGAAAAATTTACCCCCGGAGAAATTCCCGGGGGCGTTATTCTTTACATGAACACTTCAGCGGAGCCGTACTCGTCCCACTTTATGACGCACCTTAGCGGCTCTATTATCTGGTCAGAGTACATCACCGGCCAGAATGAGTCCGACTCGTCGTTCAGAACGTAGAATGTATACCTGTCCTTGTCGCAGTCCTCAAAGTCAGCACGCAGAGACCTCACATCAATTTCTCCCCGCGAAATGTCCGTAACAGACCCAAGAAGCTGCGTCCACATTGCTTTCTCCGCCTCCGGGAGCATGTCGAGAACATCCTGCTTTATGCTCTCCTCATACGCTCCGAGCGTTACGCGCTTTTCGCCCGGCACAGGCACAACCGGGGAAGGGAACGCGGTTTTTTGTTCCGGCTCAGGCTCAGGGGGTACAATAATTTCCGGGGCTGTTTCGGGTTCGGGAGTCGGCACTGTCTCTTGAGTCACGGATTGCATTGCCTCTTCTATGTCAGCGCGTATTTGGGCTTCATCTACGGGGGTTACGTCAGGGGGCATGTGAATCTTAGGGGGCGTATAAGTATCCGGCGCAGGCTCAATGAGAATTTCAGCCTCAACAGACTTAATGACAGCAAGATTATCACTGCCGAATCTCCGCAAAAACTCATCTGTAACCGCCCTGTAGCACTCAGCACCCTTTGACCTAGGCTCGTAGGCAAATATTGACAGCCCTGTGCTTGACGCTTCAACAATGCTTATATTCTGCCGTATGTAGCTCTCGAAAAGCAAATCCCCGAACTGTTTGCGGACTTCCTCATAGATTTGACGCGAGATATACAGCCGCGGATTGTAGTTCGTCATGAGTATGCCGCCGATTTCAAGAGTCGGATTCAGCCTTTCCCGGAACGTTCCCATTGACCTGTCGAGAAGCCTTAACCCGAACAGGCTATAGAATCCGCCGTCCATAGGGACAATGATTTTATCGCTTGCCCCTAAAACATTCTGCGTGAAGATTCCCAGCTGAGGAGGGCTGTCGAGTAATATATAGTCGTAGCGGTCAGCAGCAATTTTTGCGAGAGCGTCGCGGAGTGCCGTGCGCCTGCTTGTAGGGCCGCTGTCGCTCAGTTCAGCCATTACCAGACTCAATGAGCTTGGCACGATGTCTATACCCTCGCGCTTTGTGATAACGTCATCCCATTCCGCCGCACCCGAAAGAAGGTCAAACACCTGCGGGTCAGTCGGAGAAGGATTGAGTCCGAATCCCGCGCTGAGGTTGCTTTGAGGATCCATGTCAACAGCGGCGACTCTCTTCCCGGATTTTGACAGAGCCGCGGCTATGTTCTGGCATGAAGTTGTCTTGCCGACTCCGCCTTTGAGGTTGCAGAAGCCTATTATCATCATTTAGATGTCGCCTGCCTTCTGAGGAATGATTCTATTTCCGCGTTCTTGTGAGTCTTCAGGCTGTCCCGGTAAAGCTCTAGGGCTTCCTTTGTTTTTCCTGCCCTGAAAAGCGCGTTTGCCTCCGAGATTTGACGGTTTGCGGCGTTCACTGCATCGCGTTCTTTGAGTACAGCGTCAAGCCGGGCAACCCATCGGCGCATTTCGTCAGAGGGTGCTATCTGCTGGGCTTTCTTGTAGAGCGCGGCGGCCTGGTCAATATTTCCGTCAGCATAAAGATTATCCGCTTCCTGAATGATTTTCTGCGCGTCATACCTTGTGCCTATCCCGAAATCCTCCGGCCCTCGTATTACGGTGTCGGGCGGAAGTTTTACCCTGCTTAACTGCTGGAGTCTCTGCCGTGCGCGGTCTGTCGGCCAAACGTTAATGCTTTCGGTGAAACGCTTGAGGGCTTCCTGATTCTGATTGCGCCTCATGAGGTCGTCCCCCTCGCGGTTTAATGCGTTGGCTTGTCTTTCGCGGCGGGAAATTACGCTCTGCAATTCCTCTATGTGCTGACGGAGTGTAGCGTCGGGGTTGCTTCTTACGCTGGCGACATAGTTATTCATGGCCTCCTGAAGTTTTCCCTCGCGTTCGCGTGCGCTTCCTTCACCGGCGTAGCGGTCTGCATCGGCTATAAGTGTCAGCCTGTTTCGGATTCTCTCCATTCGGTCAAGAACTGCATCGCTTGACATGACTGCGATACTTTTTGCGTAATACTCTAATGCGTCCTCGTACATGTTTTCATTGTCATATGCGCTTGCGGTGTCCCTGAGCCAGTTTGCTTCCTGCTGTAATTTCCGCTGTCGGTCTACTTTTTCTTCTGCTGACTTTATTATTCTCGCGCCGTCATCAACAGGCCATATCACCTGCGCGATTCGCAGATTCTTCAATGCATCGTCAAATCTCCCGGCTTTGTCGAAATTTACAGCGTCCTCACGGAGTTTCTGCGCCTTGTTGTAGCGGGCAAAATTTGCGGATATCGCCCGGAGTCCGTCAGCAATCTCAGTATCCCGCGGGGAAAGCTCCACCGCTCTGCGTGCTGTGTCTACTGCCTCTGCGTAATTCCCGGACTCCCATAAGCCTTGTGCTGTCTTCCAGTTCTGCCACGCTTCCCGCTCCATCGATGACTCCTCGTATGTCGAAACAGGAAGATTAATGCTCACTATGCTGTCCCCTGCGCCGAGCCTGACTCCCTGAGCGTTGAAGGCTGTTACTGTGATTTCGCTTGCGCCGATACTGCCGCGCCGTATGAGTATGTCTTCATTGTCCTGGCTGATTATCGCCGTAGCCGCGTCAGAGTTCCACGTGAAAGAATGCTTGCCGCTGAAACTGGGATTGAGGGAAGCGCGGAGCCTCACGGGAGTATTTGCCATAAGCACATCAGGACTCAGGGCGTAATCAGACCTGCTTGACGAGTCCCACAGCGTAACGGGGTTTTCGACAACAACCGCAATGTCAATCACAAACTCTTTAGGGGCTACCAGTTTTTCA
The DNA here is from genome assembly GCA_017540085.1 of Synergistaceae bacterium. Lineage (NCBI taxonomy): Bacteria > Thermotogati > Synergistota > Synergistia > Synergistales > Synergistaceae > Synergistaceae bacterium. The sequence goes on from JAFYBQ010000030.1 coordinate 39,399, forward strand.
GATGACGAAATAATATCGCCGTTCCTGTCGGCAAACTCAGCTATGACTCTCACCGGCTCAGTGTCAAGAGGTGTGAAGGCACACTCACGCCCCCCCGCCCTGACAGAGAAACGCGCAGGAGTCTTTCCTGATGTAGGGACTACTGACCATATTACAGAGCCGCCCGGGGGAATCTGGGAGGCCTCGACAGAAAGAACTGCCTGCTCTCCCACATGAGCCTCTCCGTTCATGTTTAAGGACGGGGAAGCCGCAAATGATGAGCCTGCAAATACCAGCATAAACAAAACTGTACATGCAGGGAAAAATTTTACGCGCATGAATCTTTTTCCTCCTTCTGTGAAATAAAGCGTGTGAAAGTTTATGTGTATATCGTGATTGTAATTATACATTGAAATATCCTGAACACATTACAGTGTTTCGCAGTCTCTCAGGCAGAGCGGCCAAAACAGAATATAATATACTCAATCACACAAACAACAAACAATCCATTTCAGGAGGGAAAAAATCCATGAGGGGAAATTATGCGCTTCTTTTCCTCGTATTGTGGCCTATGGCAGGGGGGATTTTGTCGTATTACGCCGGGAAAAAGAGCAGGCTTGTACGTGATATTGCGGCTGATATTGTCTGCGTGATAGAGCTTGCCGCTGTCCTGATGTTGTCCGGGAGTCTGGGAAGTGAGCTGATTATTCCGGGTGTCTGCGGGCTGGGAATGAAGCTGAAACTTGACGGATTCAGGCTCATTTATGCCGTGATTATCGCGTTCATGTGGGCGGCGACAACAATATTTTCCCGCGAATATTTGCGCCATCATCATAACCGTAACCGCTATTACCTGTATGTATTGCTGACTCTCGGCTCAATCATGGGAGTGTTTATTTCCGGGGACTTGTTCACTACATTCATGTTTTTCGAGATGATGTCGCTTTTCTCGTACATTATGGTCGTTCAGGACGAAACGCCTGACGCACAGAGAGCCGCGCAGACATACTTAGCCATTGCGATAATCGGGGGGCTTGTTACTCTTACGGGATTAATCCTGCTGTATAACTATACCGGGACTCTTGACATTGACGCGCTCGCAAAGTTCACGCTTCAGGACAAATCACCGCTGTATGTTCCCGGCTTCCTTGTGTTTGTCGGGTTCGCCGCAAAGGCCGCTATATTCCCGTCTCACATATGGCTGCCGACCGCCCACACCGCCGCCCCGGCTCCGTCAAGCGCATTGTTGTCGGGACTCCTCACAAAGTCCGGGCTTTTCGGGATAATCGTGCTGTCGTCAGGACTCTTCATGCACGACTCACGCTGGGGCTTCATGCTCTTGATTCTCGCCGTCATCACTATGGTACTAGGGGCAGTGCTTGCTGTCTTCTCCGTCAACATAAAGAGGACTCTCGCGTGTTCGTCAATGTCTCAGCTTGGATTCATTCTCACGGGAATCGCTATGCAGTGCTTTCTTGGACGTGAAAATGATTTGGCCGTACGCGGAACAATTCTGTACATGGTCGGGCATTCGCTGATTAAACTGGTATTATTCCTCTGCGCGGGAGTCGTACACATGAACACGCACAAATTAAACCTCAACGACATTCGCGGATTCGGGCGTGGAAAGAAAGTTTTGATGTTCGCGTTTGTGATGGGCGGACTCGGCTTGATGGGCTTCCCGCTGATTAACGGGTACTTAGGGAAGACTCTAATCCATGAGGCGATCGTTGAGCATTTGCACACGTTATCACACGGAGCGGGGACTCTCCCGTTCATGACGGCGGGCGCGGAAAAATTCATGTTCTCTGTGTGTGAATGGCTGTTCCTGATTTCCGGCGGTCTCACTACTGCTTACGTGATGAAATTGTTCGTGGCTCTGTTTGTCGCAAAACCCGCTGAAGGAATGCACGAGAAAGAAATATATATCTCATGGCCGAACGCGATAATATTAACCCTGTCGGCATTAATTCTCCCCGCTATAGGAATATTCACGTCAGAAATCGGCGACAGTATAGCGTTCCTAGGCTCGACATTCATGCACGGCCCGGAACATCATCACGCTGTGCATTATTTTGTGTTCGCGAATCTTGAAGGGGCGTTAATTTCTCTGACGATTGGAGTCGCGGTATACTTCCTGTTTGTGCGGAGGGTGCTACAGTCTGAGACGGTGAAAGGGGAAATCGTGTACCGTGATTTGTGGCCTTCATGGCTGAACATTGAGAACGCTATTTTCCGTCCCGTTATCGGATTGATTCTGCCGTTCATGGGTTCATTGTTTGCGAAAATTGTTGACCTAATCACCGCCGGCCCTGTAACGCTGTTGCTGTCTCAAGCCTCGCGAATCAAATTCATTCGTCCGCCGGAAGATACAGACTTCGGATATTATCAGGAAGAGCCGAAACAGGAAACTATTGGGATGTTGTTGCCGTCGAGTCTTGCTTACGGGCTAATGACATTTGCGGCGGGATTGCTATTTGTGATCGGCTTCATGATGCTGTAGGCGCAAAAAAACAAAAACAGGCTTTCCCCGCTTTGAGGATGGCCTGTCATTTTTCCCGCGTGAAAATCAGTGCAGAACTCCCGCGCCCCTGCATGTGTAGCAAAGCCCGGTGTCCTGGCAGGCGTTGCAGTGAGTGTAGCCGTCTGTGAAAATATTAGGCCGTCCTCCTGTGCCGTAGCAGGCAGGGCATACCCCGGAGCCGTTACAGCGTGGGCAGATATTCTGATTACGTCCGGGGGCAACTCCTCTGTTCTGAACGGGAGCCTGAGGTGAAATCATGTTGCCGAACATGCCGAAAGCCGTACTCATTCCGATTTCCTCCCTCATCTTACGTGCATCCGGATGTCCGTTGTCCTCCGCAAGTTTAAGCCAGCTCATAGCCGTCATAACTAATTGCGCTGATATTGTGAGACTTGCGTTAATTTGCCGGATTTATTTTTTCTGCCTCATGCCCGATAATTAATATAATTACCCTGAAAATTTATGCTGGAGGAATGTCAGCCATGATAATCAATAACAATCTCACAGCATTGTCGGCACTCAGCGCAACAAAGGCCGCCAGTGATATGGTCAGCAAATCCATAAAGCCGTTAGCGAGCGGGCTGAAGATTAATTCTGCCTCCGATGACGCTTCCGGGCTGTCGATAAGTGAGAAAATGCGCTCACAGATAAAGGGTGCTGACATGGCCGTGAAAAATGCCCAAGACGGTATATCATTGCTCAGGGTTGCAGACGGGGCATTAAGCAATACGGACGGCATACTCCACAGGATGAGGGAGCTTTCAGTTCAGGCAGGCAATGACACTCTCACATTGCAGGACAGGACTCACATACAGGAAGAAATAGACGGCCTTCGGAATCAGTTGGACGAAATATCACGGTACACAGACTTCAACAAAAAGAAACTCCTTAACGGCTCGGCGGGCGCGTTATGGTCATCGGATGACATAAAAGTAAAAGTGCGCGTTCACGGAAGTCTTCTTACCTTCAACAGCGAGGGCAATAATCATAATACAGTAAACGCCGGGGCAAATTACAGAATAGAAGTCCGCTCTGACCCGGGAAAAGCACAGGTGCAGAAAAGCAACATCATGAGCGTAACCGAAACAATGCTTATACAAACCGGCGATGATGATGATGACCCTATAGAAGTGTATTACGATAAAGCATTAAGCGAGATTTCACAGTTTTATGACAGTGAGGGGAAATTTATTGTCGCAGAGCCTCAGAAATTAACGCTCGTTCAGGGGAACGGGAAAACGGCGGGCGTTGTGATTTACGGCGAGGATACTTTGAGGGACACTGCCGCGAAAATCAATAATGCTATAGCATTCGGACTCGGACAGTCAGAATACACCGATGACGCGCAGAAGTTTGCAGTGATTTCTGACGGCACCGGGATGACCTCGGAGTCAGTCTATTCACGCTCGGCAATGTATGACACTGACGGAAATATGACAGGCTACGACATAAAATCAACGCTCGTAATCCGCAGTGCTGTACAGGGCCGTGAAGGAGAAATATATTTTGCGGGAAATGAAGAGCTGATTAAGGCGTTCGGGCTGAACACGATACAGGACTCGCGGGAGGGGACATTCAATGTCTCAGTGTACAACGCCCACACCGGCGAGACTTTAGCGACTGACATAAAGATTACAGGCCATGAGCTTGCCGGGATAATTCACCCGAATGTTGATGTCGATTTTGACCCTATGGCCGGGACTGTCGCAGAATGGAACGAGAGCGGGAAAGAGTACATGATGATTTCTGACGGGGTATATACCGCAAATATTCACCTTGCGAACAACGGCATACTCTTTCAGACAGGCGCGAATCAAGATGAGTCATTCGCCGTTCAGCTTGGGAATGTCTCAGCGGAGACTCTCGGAGTTGACCGCGTGAATGTCATGACCGGGGATCTTGCCCGCAGGTCTGTCGGCTATATTGACTCGGCAATTGACAGCGTAGTCAGGCAGCGGACTCAGATTGTCGCATACGGGGACGCACTAGAGCATACACTACAGAGCGTGAACACCGCCGGGGAGAATCTCAATGACTCAGTGAGCAGGATAACTGATGCCGATTACGCGCAGTCGACAATGAGATTCATAGAGTTCCAGATTCTGAGCCGGGCAGGTGAAGCTATGCTGTCCCAGGCAAACCAGCAGCCCGAAGCAGTTTTTAGCCTTCTCGGAAATTCATAGCCTCATGGACGGGTGCGCCTTCTGACAAGCAGCAATAGTATCACGCATGACATACCCGGCAGATTACATCCCTGACTCCCGCGGCTTTCTCCCGGTGCTGTGTCCTCCGTTATATTAACCCTCGCTGTAATTACAGGCTCATACCTGACTCCGCCCTCAAGATATGTCCTTACCGTGATTTTCCTGTTGGCAGGGACTGCGCTGACCTCGCGCCCGGAAGTATCGACAAACGTATAATTCTCGCCCTCCGCCTCAATGCCATATGGGAATGAGTGATACTCTATGTATGTCCCTTCAGGAATCCAACTGTCAAAGCTCACGTAGAAATCATATCTTCCGTCCTCGCTAACTGTTACAGGGGGGATTATTGCGGCTGTGATGTATTTATGCGGAGCGTCCTCGGATATTGACAGCGAATATCTCCGCGAGGCTTTCCCGCCGGGGTTTTCCGCTGAAATTATGAGTGAGAAACGCCCGGCCTCCTCCGGGACTCCCTCAAGCACTCCCGCTTTGCTGAACGTGAGTCCCTTCGGCAGTTTCCCGCGAAGACTCCACACTGTGCCAGCTCCGCCCGAATACATGAAATCAGCGTGATAATATTCCCCCTTGAAGCCGTCCGGGATTGTCTCCGTCTTTATCTGCGGCTTTAGTGTCCTTATGCTGAACGGAATATGCCGGGAGGATTTGCCTTCTTCTGTTGAAGCATATACTGTTATGCGCCCGTCAAAATCTTTTGCGGGAACTCCTGAGATTATCCCCGTATCAGCGTCAAGAGTCAGACCTTCAGGGAGAATATCACTGCTCCATTTCACCGGGCCGCGGCTTGAAGCCCTCAGCCTGAAACTGTAGCGCATTCCCGTGTAGCCTTGCCGTAGTGATGATGTCGATATTGCCGGAATATCTCCCCTCACCGAAAGCGTGTAGTCCCTCCGTGCGAATACAGCCCCGTTGCCAGCGTCAACAGTCAGCAGAAATTTCCCGGTCTCACGCGGAGTCCCCGAAAGAGTCCCAGAGTCAAACGACAGCCCGCGCGGAATATCCCCGGAGACCCGCCAAATATCACCCTCAATCCCGGACACCTTCAGCGCGCATTTATACGCCCTGCCGTAATTGCCATCGCTTAACGTCTCAGGGGTAATCATTATGTCAGTGCTTGAGACTGTCAGCGCGACTCTTGCTGACGATTCCCCGGCCTCGTTCGCGGCTGTTACGTCAATGATATATTCTCCCGGCTCTGAGGGAGTCCCGGAGATTCGCCCGTTGCTGTCCATCGTGAGTCCTTCAGGAAGAGTCCCGGCCATGATTACGGAGGAGGGCGAGTCGTTCATGGCAAGCGCGAAATCATAGGAGGCATTCACGACAGCGGAAGGCAATACGGGAGTCATGACACGCGGAAGAGAGTCGGCAAAAACTTTCAGCGGGAAGACATCCGAGACTTTCCCGGCACTGTTCGAGGCTGTAATGTCAACGCTGAATACCCCGAAAATTTTCGGAACGCCTGAAATTTTCCCGGGGGCTGAACACGTGAGTCCATCGGGGAGTCCTTCTGCTGACCACCGCGCCGGGGCTGAGGCCGTGAGGGTGTACGAATAACTTTCGCCCGAAATGCCCGGCCATAATTTATTGTGTGAAATGTCGGGGATAACCTGCGGAGCCTCGTCAAGCGTCCACGTTCCGGGAATGTCTATCTTCATGGGCGGAATGTCGCCCGCGTTCGCGCCTTCCCGCCGAAAAATCACGGCATCGCGGGAGTCCGTGTAGCTGAGTATGAGAATGTCGCCGGAAATTTCGAGCCTTGTCGCGGCGTTGAGTGAAAAGAGAACGCAAAGAAGAAGGATAATCCGCCGCATGAAATCACGCCTTCACCCTAGAAATTCAGCATGACAATATCCGCGCTAGTCGTCCATTCACGGACAGGAGAGTCCAAAATCTCGCGCATTCCCGAATCTTTTCGCCGGGAAATCACTGCGACTTTCTTCCCGGAATGCCACAGATCCCGCAGGCCGTCATTGCCGATAAACCACCGCCCGCGCTCCGGGTCATGTTCCATCCCGAACTCAAGCTCATTCACAGCCTCAGCCGTTACAGTCCTGCGCCCCGTGTAGAAGCTCATACCCTGCATCAAATTTCCGTAAACTACAACCGAGTCAGCCTCAGCGGGAATCATCATGGCCGAGTCTTTCCGGGACAGTAATTTTCCCTCTACCTGAAACGCCCCCGATGCCGCCCACATTGCCGCAATACCTGCTATCACCATGAGGGCGGGAATATTTTTCCTTCCGGCAAACAGCGACAGCACCCAGAACGCAAGCAGCATGACCGCCAGGCACATGGCCGGGAAAATCATCGCGTGAAAATCGGGGTCATTCTTGACGGACGGGAGTATTAAGCCCGTAACAGCGACAGGGATTAATATTGCTGACGTGATTATGACGAAACGCCGAAGATTTTTCCCCTCAAGAGCGGACATTGACGCGCCCGAAAGAACCGCTAAAGGAGGCATACAGGGAAGTATGTACGTTATGAGCTTTGAGCCTGAAGCCGAGAAGAACAGAAACGGAAGCCCCGCCCACAGTCCCAGGAATGCACCCGAATTTCTGTCGATGAGCCTGCATTTTCCGAACACTGCGCGGAATGCGTCCCATAATATTCCCGTCCAAGGAATGAATCCTGCTATGATTATCGGAATGAAGAACCAGAACGGCTCGTAGCGGGCGTGAATTGTTGTCGTGTACCTCAAAAAATGCTCGCGTATAAAGAAAAAGTGAAAGTAATCAGGATTCCTCCGGCAGACTTCCACAAAGTAAGGCGAGACAATCACGAAAAATAATATTATTGCTGACGGTGAAAACAGCCCGGGAATTTTCCTGTACTGCCTTGTGATAATGAGATGGATTAACGCAATCCCCCCCGGAAGAACAACGCCGATTAAGCCCTTTGTGAGGACTGACAGAGCCATGAACGAATAGAATAATAATATGGCTGACTTTTTCCCGTTCACGCTCCAAAAGTAATAGCTTGCCATAGCTGCCGTGAAGAAAAATGTCAATGTCATATCCGTGATATTGATACGGCTTGTACCGTACCACAATACAGAAGACGCAAGCATTAACCCCGCAAGGGCAGAGGCATATTTTGACCGCGTAATCTTCAGCGCAATGGCATACGCGAGAACGCAGCACCCTAATCCGGCCATGACAGGGAAGAATCTTCCGGCAAACTCATTTTCCCCGAACGCAAGAAACGCCCCCGCCGTAAGCCAGTAATGCAGGGGAGGCTTCTCGAAATACAGAACGTAATTCAGTCTCGGCGTAATATAGTCGCCCGCCTCTATCATCTCGCGGGGAATTTCTGAGTATCTCCCCTCGTCAGGGTCAATGAATCCGTAATCCCCTAATCCGCAGAAATATACGCACACCGCCAGGACTGCCCCGGCCATGAGGATTATTGCGCGTCTACTCATGATAGGCTTCAAGAGTCATTCTCACAGCATCGCGGAGTGATACGGACGGTTGCCAGCCGAGAGACTTTATTTTGTCGATTGATGGAATACGGTTCATTGTGTCGTCGTAGCTGTCTGAGTAATAATTTTCCGGCGATACTGTGATTAGCTTTGCGCTTTCAGCCTGCTCTCTGAATTTCGGAAATCTCTTCATTTCGTCAATGACAATCTCGGCAAGCTCGCGGATTGAATAATTGTTGTCGGGGTTGCCTACGTTGAAGATCTGCGAGTCTGCCTGCCCTTTGTGATTCTTGAGGATGAGCATTAATGCGTCAACGCCATCGCCTATCCACGTAAAACTCCTGCGCTGTGAGCCTCCGCCGACAAGTTTTATTTCCCCGCGGTGAAGTATGTCGTATATGAACTGAGTTATTGACCTTGCCCGGTGAAGTTTCGCGTCCTCCATTGTGTCGAGTCCCGGCCCGATCCAGTTGAACGGCCTGAAAAGCGTGTACTGTAATCCCTTCTCGGCGTTGTAGGCGGTAATTACACGGTCAAGCATTTGCTTTGAGCAGCTGTATATCCATCTCATTTTGCCTACAGGGCCTGTTACGAGGGGGCTTTCGTCCTCCTTCAAAATATTCTCGTTGGCCAGTCCGTAAACTTCTGAGGTTGACGGGAAAATCACGCGCTTCTTGTACTTCAGGCACATTCGGACAATCTTCAAGTTCTGCTCGAAATCAAGCTCGAACGTCCACAAAGGTTTTGCCAGATAAATCGCGGGCATTGCGACTCCGGCAAAGGGCAGCACTACATCACACGCCGCAACCTGTTCGCGGATATAGTCAGTCTCTTTGAATATATCACCCTGAAAGCATGTGAAGCGTTTGTTTCCGATGAATTTTTCGAGGCGCGATGTATTTATGTCGAACGCGCTTATTTCGTAGTCTGATGTCTCCAAAACTTTCCGCACAAGATGACTCCCAATAAAGCCCCCTGCGCCCAGCAGAAATATTTTCACTTAATCTATCTCCATGCAAAATTTTTGATTACACTGCATACCCTCATAGCGTCATCATCAGTCATGAGCGGGAAAATTGGCAGTGAGACCGCCTGACTGTAATAACGTTCGGCCATCGGGAAATCTCCGGGCTTGTAGCCATATTTCTCCCGGTAATATGGCTGCAAGGGAACCGGCCTGTAATGAACCTGAAGCCTTATATCATTATCACGGAGATACGCGAAAAATTCGCCCTGCTGATTCTCTTTCACCCTCGCTATGAACAAGTGCCACGCATGGCCGGGTTTGTCCGGGGGCAAAGTGAGTCCGTCAAGCCCTGAGAGCTGAGAGAAATATATCCGTGCAATTTCGCGCCGTCTCGCGACAAAATCATCAAGCCGCTTCATCTGGCTGAGTCCCAAAGCGCAGTGTACTTCCGACAGTCTGTAATTGTACCCTAAAAACTGCATTTCACTATGCCACGGGCCGGGTGCTTCGTCAACAAATTCAGCGGGATTCCGTGTCATTCCGTGATTCCTGAACATGCGTAATTTCCTGGCGTACTCGTCATTGTCCGTGAGAACCGCTCCGCCTTCAGCCGTTGTTATGTGCTTGACGGGGTGAAAGCTAAGAGTCGTCATGTCTGCATCATGGCCGATTTTGTGATTTCCCCTGTCCCCGCCCAATGAATGACTCGCGTCCTCAATCAGTACGGCGTTATGTTCGTCAGCAATTTTCCTGAACGGCTCAATGTCGAAAGGATAACCCGCAAAGCTCACGGGGATTACTGCTTTGACCTTCCCGCCGTGTGAGGCGATTGCGCGCTCTGCCTCGTCAGGATTCATGCAGAGGGTAGAGTCAATATCCGCGAAAATCGGCGTTGCTCCCGTATATATTACGCTGTTTGACGTTGCGACAAATGTTAATGCTGTTGTTACTGCGAAATCTCCTGCGCCCATTCCTGAAGCGAACATAGCACCGTGTAATGCCGCTGTCCCGCTTGAGAATGTTACGGCGTGTTTGACTCCGGCATAATCGGCTAATGATTTCTCGAAAGCGTCAACAGTCGGCCCCATTGTGAGCCAGTCGCCCCGCAGGACTTTCACGACTTCCGCAATATCGTCATCATTAATCCATTGCCGACCATATGATAATGTCTTCATTATTTTTCCTCCTGTAATGCTACTTTTCCCGCTCTGCCCTGAATTTCGCTCATGATAATTTTACACTTTGGGAAAGCTGAAATTTTCTTCACGGCCTCTTTCAGTGTCAGAAATTTGACTCCCATGTCCCTGCACCTGTCAAGAAATTCGCTAAATGCCCCGGACATCATTCCGCCTTCCATTTCAGTGTGAATAGTGTGTACGTTGAGACCGTCATGAAGGAGTCCGGCGTAATATGAGCTGACATTTTCCGGCTTGACCGTTCCGAGTACCTCATCAAGAGTCGGGAGCGTTGAAGGTATCTGCGGAGTGCTGAACGTAATATCGCCCATTTCAGGAATGAAGGGTGAATATCCCCGTGAGTCGGAGCAGTATTTGAGTCCGAGTTTGTCTTGTACCATCAGGCTGTCGGGGGTAACCTGCCACCCCGGCGCGGCGCATGACTCCGGCCTGAAGTGTGCGTAATCCTCAAACTGTGAGAATGCCCGCTCAAGCTCGGCGCGAATCTGTTCACGGCTGAGAGTCGGAAGATTGTCCTGCCAGTAGACATGATCCCATGAGTGAATCCCGCAGTCGTGTCCCTCGTCAGCAGTCCTCCGAATCAAATCGGGATTGGCCGCCGTAATCATCGGGGCGGGAAGCAGTGTGCCGTAAAATAATGTCTTGAGGCCGTAAGCTGTAGGGGCTTTCGTTCGGAACATCTTGCTGATGAAACCTTTGCGGAAGATTCTGCGGATAGCTTTCCCGGAATTGTCCGGTCCCATCGAGAAAAATACGGACGCTCTAACGCCGTGAGCCTTCAGAATATCGAGGAGTCTCGGCAGTCCCTCAAGATAGCCTTTGAGCGTGTCAATGTCGATCTTTATGGCAAGCGTTGTAGTTCCTGAGAACGCTATTTTTTCCGCGATTTTTGGCTTATGCTCGCGCTTCATATTATCTCCCATTCGAGAATCTCTATAATGCCGTCTGAAGTCTTCACGAGCAGGGCAGGAGTCCTCTCCGTATTTCCGTCATATATGCGCGTCTTCCACACCATAATTTTTTTGCCGTCATGGTACGTGAAAGCACCGGGGAAAGGTTTTGCGACAGCCCGCACAAGGTTGTGAATCTCGCGTGCAGATTTCGACCAGTCTATGAGGCCGTCAGCGGGAGTCCTCCGTCCGAATTTCGTGGCCTCTGACTCATTCTGCGGAGTCCCCTCGGCGTTTCCCGAAAGAATATCGCCTAAGCACCTATCGAGGAGTCGCCCCGCGGCCGGAATAATCTTCATGAAAACGTCATGGGCTGTTTCGTCCGGGCCGATGTCAACAGCTTCCTGCCCTACGATATTTCCCGCGTCAGCCCTGGCTGTCATATGATGGAGCGTAACGCCCGCTTTAGTCTCGCCGTTCAGCACAGCCCAGTTGACGCACGCCCTGCCCCTGTACTTAGGCAGTAATGACCCGTGCATGTTGAACGCTCCGAGGGGGGCAAGGTCAAGAATGTTCATGTCAATCATCGCCCTGTAGTAGAACGAGAATATGACATCGGGATTCGCATTGCGTACAATTTCTGCTGACGGTGAGTCTGTCTTCACGGGGATATTGTTGGACTCCGCGAGGCTCTTCACTGAACTGAACCATTGATTTTCGCCGGGGTCATCGTCATGCGTGTATACGAGCTTCACATTCACGCCGCGTTTCAGCAGGACAGAAAGACATTCATATCCCACCGAGCTGTACGCGAAAACTACAGCATTTGCCATCTAATTATCTCCTTCGTAAATTTTCCTGATTACGTAGCGCGGTCTCTTCCTGACTTCCTGATAAATTCTGCCGGTGTACTCGCCTGTTATCCCTGTGCATGTTACTGTGATTCCAGCCAGCAGAAAATTCACCGCATGGCCGAATATCCCGAACGCGCCGAGAATTACCCCGGCCATGAAGATTATCATTCCCAGAATCGTAATCATCTGCAGGGGGAAAAGTGAGAACGCCGTCATAAGGTCAAACTGAAGACGAATGAGCCGGAAGAGGCTGTATTTTGACTCTCCCTTTGTTCTTGCCTCGTGGGAGACTTCAATCTCAGCGGGATTGACCGCGAATTTCTGAGCCAGCGCGGGAATAAATGTAGAGACTTCCCCGCAGTCGTTGATGATGTTGATGATGTCCCTGCTGTAGCCGCGTAACATGCAGCCGTAATCGTGAATGCTGAATCCTGTAACGCCGTTCATGATTCTGTTGACAATGCGCGACGCATAACGCCGGAAAAATGAGTCCTTCCGTTTCTGTCTGACTGTGCCGACTACATCATGGCCGGAGTCTAATTCTGCGACTAAGCGCGGGATCTCCTCCGGGGGATTCTGCAAATCTGCGTCAAGCGTGATGACGTAACTCCCCCTTGCGGCTTTGAACCCGGCAAGAATGGCGGTGTGCTGTCCGAAATTCCCGTTGAAGTCTATTACGCGGAGTGCGGGATGATTTTTGCGTTCCTCTAACATTATGGGAAGTGAAGAGTCTTTGCTGCCGTCATTGATGAGGATTAATTCATAGGGGCAGGATAAATTTTCCATGACGGGAAAAAGTCGCCTGAACAATTCCGGGAGATTATCTGCTTCATTGTAAACGGGGATAACTATAGAAATTATATTATTGTCCAAAATTTAACGGCCTAGCTTTCAGGGATTTATTTTTGGTATTCTACAACATGATAATAAATGCGGTCAACGAAAACAGTTTTTCACAGGCAGCCGGGCGCGGGATAAAATATACGCAGGAAAATCAGCATTGTCGGCTCAGGCGGATTCGTCAAGCATGAGAACACTCTACGAGATTCCTAGCGGGGCTTCCTGAGTTCTTCATCAAATTTCTGACTGATGATTGGGAATTTAGAATAAGCGTGCGAGACCCCCCAAATGCTTTAGCTTGGGGATGAAAGCGCGCCTATTTTATTATTATTCAAATACATAGATTTTTGGTATAATACTTATTTATGAACAAGTACAGAACAACTGAAAAAACTGTATATTGCTGTAGATATTACATTATATTCTGTCCGAAGTATAGGCGGAAAGTTTTACGTGAACCTATCGCTGAACGTTTCAAGCAAATCGTTATGTCTATGCAGCATGAACAAAATTTCTATGTTCTTGGTATGGAAGTTATGCCTGACCATGTTCATTTATTGCTCGATATTGACCCAACTATAGGAGTTAATGTAGTAGTAACCCGAATAAAATGAAAACAGCACATATTCTGAACCGAGAATTTCCAGAGCTAACAAGAAAGTTACCAACGCTTTGGACAAGAAGTAAATTTATAGCCACAGTAGGAAGTGCATCGCTTGAAGTTGTGAAGAAATACATAGAGGAACAGAAAACGAATGAGCAGTGCCGCAAAAAATGAAAAAATAAAGCTAACTATGCAAGCAACCCGTGAAATACACAAGAATATGACATGTATGGTGTTTGAACTCAAACTGAATACGCGAAAGATGTCTAAGCCTCAAAGAGAGCAGTTGACAACAATATTTTCGTGAAGCGAAATGGCGGCGTAATGATATAGTTGCGGATTTCTCAAAAGCCAGCAGAAACGCGAAAAGTGCAACAGTAAAAGTTGGAGACAGTTTTGAACAACGGCAGTTTACTATACTTGGCTCGCAAGTTATTCAAGATATTTACGACAGCATAAAGACAGACTTAAAAATACTCCACACAAAATAAAGGAAAAGGCGAAAAAATTGGCAGACTAAAATTCAAAAGTGTCTGCAATTGCATATCTCTTAGACAATACAATACAACATATAGAATAGATTTTGTTCGCAGGCTTGTTCACATTCAAAATATACGAAAAAGTTTCGCAGTACATGGGCTAGAGCAAATCCCACAAGAAGCTGATATAACTAATGCTAAATTACTCATTCTCACTCATTATATTTTCATCAAGGAGCTGTGTTTTCTTGGGACAAATTCAAATCATCGTTGAAGGAATGACAGCAAGCGGGAAATCTACAGTCGTTAATCTCCTCTCTGAGCGTCTCGGATTTCAGGTTATGCCGGAAGAGTTCCGCGACCCTCTCGACCTCCTCGGACGTTTCCACCACAATCGCAAATGGGCGTTCCCTATGCAGTTAAACTTTCTTGTTACCCGTTTCGCGCAGTACTTATGCGCCAGCGAGGAGGATAATTACATTCTTGACCGCTCTGTGTTCGGGGATAAAGTTTACGCCATGCTGTATTACCGGGACGGATATTTCCGGGACAGTCAGCTAGGGTGCTATTTGACGCTGTACGACTCACTTCTCCGCTATGTCATGAAGCCTAAGCTGTTTGTGATTGTGCGCTGTGAGTTCGGCGAAATCATGAGGCGCATACATTCTCGCGGAAGGCAGGACGAAATTGACGCGGGCGAGTCTTACTGGCGCAATCTCTATGACGCTTACATGCCGTTTCTTGACTTCCTGAAATCTGAATTGCCCGGAGATATTGACTTCATAGAGCTGAATCTCTCTGACCCGAAATTTATCACGACTCCTTCAATGGTTGATGACTTCCTCGGACAAGTCGCAAGATATTTCCCCGAAAGAAGGATACTTCCCGGCCATGAAAGTTAGCGGACTATTGCGGCATATTGACACGTTCGCGCCGTTCTCGCTGTGTGAAGAGTGGGACAATTCCGGGCTTCTTGTCGGGAATGCTGATGACGAAATCAAGCGCATAGGCGTATGTCTCGACGCTGTAACGGAGGCAGTAACGGAGGCTGACGGACTCGGCTGTAATGTCATTGTCGCTCATCACCCGGTAATATTCCGCCCCGTCAAAGCCATCACCGCAAACACAGAGCAGGGGCGCGCCATAATGGAGGCCGTTAGACATAACATCAGCATAATCGCCGCCCATACGAACTGGGACAAGGCCGCAGGGGGAGTGAATGACATTCTCGGAGCGTTAATCGGCCTGAAGCACCCTGAGTCCCTCGGCGCGTTCGGCGTATGCGGAGTGATTTCCCCCCGGATGAAGCTGAATGCGTTTGCCGAACACGTAAAATCCTCGTGGAGTCTGTCGCGGCTTGACGTTTACCCGGGAGGCTCAAAGACAGTATCACGTGTTGCGCTCTGCGGTGGATCGGGCGCGGAGTTCTGGCGGTCTGCGAAAAATATCGGGGCTGATGTCTATATCACGGCGGATATGAAGTATCATGAAATTTCTGACGCTGTGAATGACGGAATGACAATCGCACTTTGTGATCACGGGGAAATGGAGCGGGTATCAGTGAGACAGCTCGCACACAAGATAGAGGGCTGCGGGATTGAGACAGTAATACTTGACGCGAAAGCCCTTCCCCCGGTAATCAGAATATAAATCACAGGAGATATACCACAAATTGAAGAAAAGAGTATTAAGCGCAATGAGACCAACCGGCCCGCTTCACTTGGGACACATGGCCGGGGCTTTAAGCAATTTCATCAAGTTACAGAATGATGACGGCTACGAGTGCTTCTACGCAATTGCGGACTGGCACGCGCTCACGTCAAACTATGCTGACAGCGAGAACACCGGGGAATTTTGCTACACGGCTCTTCTTGACTGGCTGGCGGTCGGGCTTGACCCGGAGAAATCCCCGCTGTTCATTCAGTCCCATGTTCCACAGCACGCGGAATTAGCTCTTGCCCTCGGAATGATTACCCCGCTGGGCTGGCTGTATCGTAATCCCACGTACAAAGAGCAGCTCTTCAATATACGCAACAGGGATTTGGGTACATACGGCTTCCTAGGCTATCCCGTACTCATGGCCGCAGATATATTGCTGTACAAGGCTGAATTAGTCCCGGTAGGAGAAGATCAGAGCGCACACCTCGAAATTTCCCGCGAGTTAGTCAGGCACTTCAACAATATTTTCGGTGAAGGATTGCTTGTTGAGCCTCAGCCCCTTTTCACGCAGACTCCCAAAGTACCAGGCACAGACGGCCGCAAGATGAGCAAGTCTTACGGTAACGCCCTCGAAATCTCAGAGAGTGCCGACTCAATGTGGCAGAAGCTCCGCACAATGATGACTGACCCCGCCCGAATGAGACGCAAAGACCCCGGAGACCCCGAAAAGTGTCCCGTTTGGGACTTGCACAAAGTCTTCAACCCTGACGAAAACGAGAAGGCAGAAATTTGCGAGGGCTGCAAGTCCGCCGGTATTGGCTGTATCGACTGCAAGAAGAAACTTAACGCGCATATTCAGGAAATCATGACTCCCGTGAGAGAGCGCAGAGCGAAATACGAGGGGAAGAAGTCCCTGCTTGATGAAATTCTTGCTGACGGGGCAGAACGTGCCGGGAAAGTCGCACGTGAGACTATGAGCGAAATTTATCCGGCTATGGGACTTTTGCCGAACCCGAAACGATGAGGCTTAATGCTTATCTCTCATCATGCGGAGTCGCTTCCAGGCGGAAATCTGAGACAATAATTCTTAGCGGGCGAGTCCAGGTCAGCGGGAAAATTGTCCTCGCTCCTTTCTTTGATGTCGACACTGAGAATGATACTGTTACTCTTGACGGAAAGCCCCTGAAACTTTCGCGGCATGAGTATTACGTCATCAGCAAGCCCGCCGGGTATGTCTGCGCCGCAAGTGATAAGTATTACCCCGTTGTTGTTGACCTTATTCCCGGCCATGAAGGGAGGCTCTACCCTGTCGGAAGGCTTGATCGTGAGTCAGAAGGACTCTTAATCCTCACGAATGACGGCCAATTTACGCAGAATATCATTCACCCGTCAAAGGAAGTCCCAAAAGAGTATGAAGCCTTGCTGAACATTCCCATTAACGCGAGACAGTTAGACCGATGGCGCAGAGGATTCGAGATTGAACCTGGGCGCGTAGTTAAGCCGATAAGCATTAGTGTAATGGATAAAGAGCCTGCGAATCAATGGGTGAATATCGTGATAGGCGAGGGGTTGAAGCGTGAGATAAGATTGATGGCAAAAAGCGCGGGCTTCAGGGTTGAGAGGCTCATACGGCGGAGCATAGGAAAAATGCGGCTTGAGACGCTGAAGAGCGGGAAATATGTGAGTTTGTCATTTTCTGAACTGTACACTAAAATATTTAATGGCGGTACAGTATGATTTTTACGGGAAAAGGGGGTTAAGTCCGTGAGTGAAATCGATGAGAAATCCAGAGAGTTAATCAAGACGCGAATATTAAGCAACATGGAGAACATAAAATCCTTCCCTCAGTTTGTGCTTGAGACAATGAGAAAACTTAATGACCCCGAAAGCAATGCGGCGGACGTTGCTCAGAGTCTCTCACGCGATGAAGGGCTAGTCCTGCGTATACTCAAGCTCGCTAACTCTGCGGCTTACGGCGTAAGGAGCCGGAGTATCTCGAACATCTCCGAGGCAATTGCGCTTCTCGGCTATAAGTCGGTCAGCAACATAATCCTTGCGGCTACGGTCTATTCAGCGATGGACAAGGGATTGACGGGTTACGCTCTTGACCGCGGGGAGCTGTGGCGGCATTCTCTCATGGTCGCGTATTCAGCTAGGCACTTGGCCGGGATTACGGGAAAAGTCAGCACTGAGGACGCTTACGTGGGCGGACTTCTTCACGACATCGGAAAAGTTATCCTGAATGATTATGTCCATTTCGGCTACGGGATAATTGTCAAAATGGTGGAGGAGAAGCACATACCCTTCACGGAGGCTGAGACAAAAGTTTTGGGATTTGACCACGCCGCAATAGGTGAATTGCTTGTAGAGAAATGGGCAATGCCGGACTCTTACCGTGTGCCTATTGCGTACCATCACAAGCCGAATGACCTTCCCGCCGACAAAATTCAGTATCAGCCGCTTCTTGACGTTGTAACAGTGGCTAACTCAATATGCCTGATGTTAGGGATCGGGCTGGGTGCTGACGGCTTGCAGGCGTATATGTTCCCTGAGCCGATAGAGAGACTCGGAATAACGAATTTCGACAGCCTTTTGTCCGAGATGATAGACTTTGCCGGGAGCGTTTCGGGCGACATGGGCGACATGGCCGGGCTTTAGCGCATAATGTCATACGTTATCACGATTGACGGGCCTGCGGGTGCGGGCAAAAGCACTGTGGCGAAAGACGTTGCGCGGAGGCTCGGAATAAATTACCTCGACACGGGCGCGATTTACCGGGCTATTGCGCTGATACTCTATGAGTCAGAAGTCAGGCCGATTGATGACTATATCATGCGGGAAGCCCTGACCAAGATAAATATACAGCTTGACGGGAAATCGGTGCTTGTGAACGGCTTTGATGTTACAGGGGAAATTAGGACTCCGCTTGTTGACGAATTAGCCTCGATGTACTCGGCGATTCCTTCAGTCCGAAAAGCTCTCCTCAGTCTGCAAAAGGAACAGGAGACTCACGGCTCAATTGTGGCGGAAGGCCGCGATGTAGGGAGCGTAGTTTTTCCCGGAGCTGTGGCAAAATTTTTCCTGACAGCAAACCCAGAAGCACGCGCAAAACGCCGCTATGCCGAGAGAGTCGCAAAAGGGAAGCCCGCCGATTATGACGAAATATTACAGGCCATCATTGAGCGCGACAAGAACGACTCATCCCGCGAAACAGCCCCCCTCACTGTCCCTGAAGGCGCAATCTACATAGACACATCAGACATGACAGAACAAGAAGCAGTACAATTCATACTCGACAAAGTGAAAGAAGTCATCCCAAATGAAGCAAAGTAAAGTATTCTATTTCATCGTCAAAAATTTCTTCAAGCTCCTGCTGATAATATATAACCGCTGTTCGGCGAAATGGCTCGCGAAACTTCCCGACAATGAGAAATTCATAGTGGCCTGCAATCACGCCAGCAATTTAGACCCCCTCATAGTAGGCTGCTTTTTCCCGCGTTTGTTACGCTATCTCGCGAAAGAGGAGTTATTCGAGGGCTGGTTTCTTGGGACATGTATCCGCGCATTGGGTGCAGTCCCGGTATCACGCACAACGAACGCCTCAGCCGCCGGAGCGTTGAAGGGATTCATGAAGCTCTACCAGGAAGGAAGCGACGTTCTCATATTCCCGGAAGGAGGACGGACTCTTGACGGCAAACTTCAGCCGCTTGAAGCCGGAGTCGCGTTAATCGCCGCACACACTCACGCGCCAATTCTGCCGGTGTTCATTCACGGATCATTCCGGGCAATGCCGCCTAATTCGTTTTTCGTCAAGCCCACAAAACTCCGCGTAACATTCGGTGAGCCTCTGAGATTTTCGGATGAGGTTTACGACAGCAAATCAGGCCGCCAAATCATAATGGACGCTCTTACGGAGAAATTCCGGGAGCTTGAAGCGGGAGAATAGCGGAAAATGTTTGTCAGCATGACAGGATTCGGGAGCGTGTCATACACATTCCCATGGGGGACAGTGAAACTTGACATTAATTCGGTCAACCATAAATATCAGGATTTCAGCGTGAAACTTCCGCATGAATTGTTGTCGCTTGAGAACAGAATACTGGCTATACTGCGCGAGAGAATAGCCCGCGGGAAAGTGAAGCTGTCAGCCGAAATAACCTGGAATCCGGGCGCGAAAATTCCATCCCTCGACAATGACAGCCTGCGGATATTCATCAATCAGGTACGCACAATCGCCAAGCGCAACAGCCTCGATACAGCCAAAGACATAACCAGCTTCCTTATGATTCCGGGAGTGCTTGACGGCGCAAGCAATGTAGCAGAACAGACAGCAAGAGAGTCCCCGGAGATTTGGGACAAGCTCACAATTGAAGCCGTTGACGCAATGCAGGAAATGAAGAGATCCGAGGGCGAAAAGTTACAGTCAAAAGTAGAGTCAGACCTCGCCGAGCTGGTACGCATAACAGGAATACTGCAGGAGCGGTGGAAAGTCGCAAGCTCGGACGCAATAGAGGGACTCCGGGCAAGAATTGAGAGTGTCATGGAACACTACAATCTTGAGATTGACGAGGCCAGAATCGCGCAGGAAGTCTCTTTGCTGTCCGACAAGTGGGACGTATCAGAGGAAGTAGCCCGGCTTGAGGCTCATACGGGGAAATTCCGTCAGGTTATGGACGAGGCTTTTTGCGGTAAGAAGCTCGACTTTCTCATTCAGGAAATGAACCGGGAAATTAACACGATGGGCAGCAAGGTCAGCGATGCCGAATTTCGCTGGCAGGTAGTAGAGGCAAAGACATATATCGAGCGCATAAGGGAGCAAATACAAAACATAGAATGAAGACGGGAAAATTATTCGTGCTTTCAGGGCCTAGCGGAGTCGGAAAAGGTACTCTCAGGGAACACGCTTTGAAGGACGCGCCCAACCTGAAATACTCAATATCATGCACCACAAGACAGCCCAGAGACGGCGAAACGGACGGAGTAGAATACCGCTTCATATCGCGGGAAAAATTCCGGGAAGACATTTCGCGGGGTATGTTCCTCGAATACGCGCATGTTCACGAGGACTATTACGGCACACTGAAGGCCGATGTCGTGAATGAGCTTGAGTCCGGCCATGATGTATTGCTTGAGATTGATGTTCAGGGAGCGTTGCAGGTCAAAGAGAAAATGCCCGGCGCGGTGCTGATATTCGTAGCACCTCCAAGCACCGAAGTGTTAGAACGCCGACTCAGGGGACGAGGCACGGAAGCGGACAAGAGTCTTCATGTCAGACTCGAAAACGCCGTGAAGGAGCTTGCGCTGAAAGATAGGTATGATTATGTCATCGTGAATGATGATTTAGACTCTGCGTCTGATGAGCTGAGGAAGATAATACTATGACGGCTGACAGATTTTTGCGCTGGGTGCTTTTCTGCGCGGGGATAATCACGGCTATATTCGCCGGGTACATGTTCAGCGGGGGGAAAATCGACTGGGGCGCGGCGTGGCTGTCTGTTACGGTGGGATTCTTATGTTTCGCCACGAGGATTAAGCCCGCAAAGAGTCAGGACTCATCATCAGATGACACAAGCAAAGAGCTTCACGACATGGCAATATTAATCGCTCACACAGCAGTAGCAAGCCTCAAGAACATTGGCAGGACAGTCCCGCCCGGAACAAAGGAGATTGACGAGCTTCAAGAGAAAGTGAATGATTTTCTTGACGCAATGCCGTTAGAGCAGTCAGAAAGGGATGACATCACAGAAGAATTTGACCGCCTCAGAAACAGAACAAGGCGCAATGAAGGCGGCAGGGCATTAATGAGAAGCGCACGACTCTAACATTTCACAGGAGATTTTCACATGAACAAAGGACAGAAATTTTCAGCCTGGTACTTTATCGCGGCTCTGATAATTGCCTGGCTTTTCTCAGAATATATCTACAAACCTTACACCGAGAGCAAATCCGAAGTCCCGTACAGCGAATTTCTCGCAGACCTTAACGCAGGGAAAATAGAGAATGTAGACATATCAGACTCGCGGATAATTTACGCTCTCAAAGAAGACATCAGCCCCGACAAGCGTCCGATAGTCGGCGGGAAAATTCTCACGGACAAACGCCCGAAATCCCCGGACAGCGTGAAAAGCGCGGTGAAACTCTCTGACCCGTTTTTGATTGAGAGGCTCGCCAGCTCTGATATAAAGTTCGGAGGCATTGCCCGCAGGGACAGCATTATAGATTTGCTGATGGGTATACTTCTGCCAATGCTGCCGCTGATAATAATATGGTACTTCATATTCAGGAACATGCACGGGGGCGGAGGCGGTATATTCACGTTCGGGCGGAGCCGGGCGAAAGAACTTCAGGGCGAAATGAGCGGGGTACACTTCAGCGACATAGGCGGGGCAGGTGAGGCTGAAGTAGAATTGCGCGAGATTATCGACTTCCTGAAAGACCCGAAACGTTTCGACAAGTTCGGGGCGAAATTGCCGCGGGGAGTCCTCCTCGTAGGCCCTCCCGGAACAGGCAAGACTCTTCTTGCGAAAGCCTGCGCGGGTGAGGCGGGCGTTCCGTTCTTCTTCATTACTGGGTCAAGTTTCGTTGAAATGTTCGTTGGAGTCGGAGCCGCAAGAGTGAGAGATTTATTTGACCAGGCCAAAAAGAAAGCTCCCTGCATTATCTTTGTTGACGAAATTGACGCTATAGGACAGTCGAGAATGCGTAACTTCAACAGCAACTCAGAGCAGGAAGCAACGCTGAATCAGTTGCTCGCGGAAATGGACGGATTCGAGCCGAACAACGGAGTCGTAATCATGGGAGCGACAAACAGGCCGGAGATACTCGACCAGGCACTATTGAGGCCGGGAAGGTT
Source organism: Synergistaceae bacterium (assembly GCA_017540085.1). NCBI lineage: Bacteria > Thermotogati > Synergistota > Synergistia > Synergistales > Synergistaceae > Synergistaceae bacterium. The sequence continues at coordinate 61,890 of JAFYBQ010000030.1, forward strand.
CGACAGGCAAATTCAGGTAGTTTTGCCGACAGAGGAAGGGCGCGAGGAGATATTACGCATTCACACAAAGAAATTACCGCTTGACCCGGCAATAAATCTCAAGTCAATCGCAAAAGTTACGCCCGGTTTCTCAGGTGCTGACCTCGCAAATATCGCCAATGAAGCCTCGCTCTTAGCCGCAAGACGGAAGGCCGACAAGGTTTCAATGAATGATTTTGACCTCGCAATAGAACGAGTCGTAGCAGGACTCCAGCGCAAAACGCCATTAACGCCGGAAGTCCGCAAGAAAGTGGCCTATCATGAGTCCGGCCATGCCCTAGTGTCATGCTACCTTCCCGGCTCTGACCCAGTGCACAAAGTCAGCATAATTCCCACGACAAAAGGCGCACTGGGATATACGCTGAACATGCCTGCGGAGGATAAGTATCTTGTTACGGAGGCTGAGTTACGCACCCGCATGGCTGTCATGTTAGGCGGAAGGGCGGCGGAGCTTCTGATTTTCGGGGAGGCTTCAACGGGAGCGTCAAATGACCTCGAACGCGCTACCGAGACTGCCCGGAGAATGGTTACGGAGTTCGGCATGTCCGGCAAGCTCGGCCCCGTGCGCTATGCGTCGCCGTCAATGATGTACCTTAACGGAAGCTCAGAAGTCCGCAATGACATCGGCGATGGTACAGCCGACATTATCGACAACGAAATCAAGCGGCTTGTCATTGAGGCGCAGGAGAAAGCAGAGTCAATCCTCCGCGAGCATGAGAAAATACTTCATGAGGTCGCCGGAGTCCTTCAGGAAAAGGAAGTAATCAACAGCGACGAGATTAAAGCCATTGTTGACCGGGAAAAATCACAGGCCGAGTCAGAATCAAAGTCAGCAGAAAAAGAAGCAGTGTCTCAAGAGTAAAGCGGAAATTTTTACGGGGGGTATCTTAATCGGTACTCCCCTTTATTTTTGCCGTCAATGTCATGCGCTCATGAATATCCCCGTTCCTGTACGAACAACAGCGCGAATCAGTCAGCGTATTTATCCCTGAGACAATAATATTTTCCCGCCTCATACCCCCGTCAAGAAGCTGGCTCACAATCTCCCCGGCAAGGTCAAAATACACTCTCTCCCCGTCAATGTCGTAATTCTCACGGTGAAACGCCTCAATCCCTTTTTCTGTCCATTCCTCGCCCCGCTTCCTGAAATATTCACGCCCTATGCAAGGCCCAACCCACGCGCAAGCCCCGCCGATGTCAGCAAAAATTTCACGCGCAATCCTGAGTCCCGCGCCGGAAATGTTCAGGGCTGTACCCTTGTAGCCCGAATGCAGAATCATCACCCACGAATCTCCGCATATCATTACCGGGACGCAGTCAGCAAAACGCAATGAGGCCGTAACATTTGGGACGGTCAGCAAAATTCCGTCAGCCTCCGGGCGCAAAGGGAGCGCGTAATCTGAGACGTTCGAGGCATTGACGACAAGAATATTTTTCCCGTGAACCTGCGAGGGCATTATGTGAGGTGCTGAGACATGGCCGGAAGTCTCTCCCTTCATGAAGAAATTTGCGGAAATGTTTTCGGGGGTACGTATGAGCATTATTATTCGTCCTTTGTGTGCTAAGATTGTCAGAAAAATTTTGTTGCGGGGGAAATTCTACAATGAGCCTTGATTTTTTCACAGTAGCTTCTAACCTTGTCAGCCTTTTCGCGTTAATCGCCGCCGGATATATCGCCGTCAAAACAGGAGTCTTAAAGCCGGAAGCCTCTCCGCATTTCTCCGCGCTCCTGCTGAAAATCACGCTCCCATGTACTATATTTGTGTCTCTTGTTACACGTGAATATGATCCGGCGTTTGCACGGGACGGAGTAACTATCATCATTGCGGGGATTATAGCGTTCCCGGCCATGATGTATATATCGCGGGGGCTTTCGGGAGTCTTTCACGTGCCTGAAGGCAGGCGGGGAGTCTGGGCGTTCATTACGGCATACAGCAATTCCGGGTTCATGGGATTCCCGATTGCGCTGGCTCTTTTCGGGACTGAGGGACTTGCGCTGTCAGTCATGCTCAATGTAGCGTTCAACATTACGCTGTACACCCTCGGAGCTATGGAGCTTATCCGCGACAATCCCAATCACGACTCAGAAGGTTTTGACGTGAAATCAGTCATCTTCAGTAACATCAACATTGCTACATTTTTGAGCCTGATATTTTATTTCGGGCGTATCAGCGTTCCTTCAGCGGTGATTGTCCCGTTAAGCTATATTTCGGGCATAACGACTCCGCTTTCAATGGTAATAATCGGGATGGCTCTGGCTCACTCGAAAGCCTCTGACCTTTTCACGGACATACACGCTTGGACGGCCTCGGCGTTCCGTCTCATAATCTACCCCGTAATAATGTGCGTGATACTGCGAGTTTTCCCGCTGAGTGATAATCATCTTGTGGCGGCTGTGCTTGTCCTGATTAACGCCATGCCGGGGGCGAGCGTTACGGCGGTGCTGAGTGAGATGTACGGGGCTGATGTAGATTTTGCGGCGCGGGCGATGTTCATTCAGAATGTGGCGTGCATGGTTACGATTCCGGCGGTGTGTATGCTGATTTAGGGATTCGGCCATGTAGTATAATTAGCACTGCAGGCGGGATGCTCCTTTTTAGACATTCTATGAAAAGGGGTATCGTAATGGAAGAACTTACAAGCCTTTGGGAAGGTTACATTTTCGGCAAGTTAGTAGATATTCTAGTAGTAGATATTCTAGTATATATTGTATTAGGGTATATTAGCGAGCCGCCGTCCGCAAAAAAAGTTTTGTGTTGCACCGCGGTGCTTTTGTATGTAGCATTCTGTTTTAGCGTCATATTCGATTTTCCTCAACATACAGAACGGATTAATACGGTTTGGAACGATCCGTCGGCCTCAAGCCAGAAAACATCGGGGCGTTTAGTAAAAGTAACGACACTGGTAGAAGTAACAGAATCAAGAATGGTAACAACTGTAACAACTATAACAGACTTGGACTAAACATAATCCGGAGCATCCCGCAGCCAGCCCACCCCCAGAACACCGGGGGTACTTCTTTTTCTTGTGAATTTTGTCATATAATGCCTCCCATACTCACAGGGGGGTGCGATTATGTTCACTTTCGACGATGGCAGAATATACTTCTTTGACGGCGCAATGGGATCTATGTTGCAGGCGCGGGGACTCAAGCTCCGTGAGATTCCCGAAATCCTCAACCTTACTCGACCCGAATTAATCCGCTCAATTCACCGCGAATATTTGAACGCAGGCGCAGACTTCATCACCGCAAACACTTTCGGCGCAAACCGCTTCAAGCTCAAAGGCACATCACACACCGTAACAGAAATCATACAGGCCGGACTCACATTAGCCCGCGAAATTACAGCGGGGACTCCGGCACTTGTCGCGCTTGATATTGGCTCAACTGGGCGCGTTATGTACCCTTCCGGCGATGCTTCATTCAGCGAGATATACGATGCTGTTGCAGAGATGGTTATTGCCGGGAAAAATTTATGTGATGTGATATTGCTTGAGACATTCACCGACTTGCACGAGCTAAAAGCGGCTGTGATTGCGGCGCGTGAAAATTCTGATCTTCCCATTTTCGCGACAATGAGCTTTGAGTCATCCGGGCGGACGTTTTTCGGGGCGAGTCCTGAGACAATGACGGCGGCTCTTGAGGGACTCGGCGTGAGTGCTCTCGGTGTGAACTGCTCACTAGGGCCGGGGCAGCTTGTGCCGATTGTGGAACGTTTCTGCGCCTGCTCGCATGTCCCTGTGATGGTTCAGCCTAACGCGGGGTTGCCTGTTATGCATGACGGGAAATCGCATTATGACGTTGAGCCGGGCGAGTTCGCAGAGATTTCGACTCGTTTCGCTGAAATGGGAGCTGTGATTCTCGGAGGCTGCTGCGGTACGACTCCTGAGCATATCGCCGTGATGAAACATGCAGTAACAGAAAGAATCGGCCATGCGGTAAAGCGTAATGTCCCGGATGACACTGTAGTGTGTTCGCCGTCAAAAATTGTAACATTCGGGCGGAAGTTTGTCGTAATCGGCGAGCGTCTGAATCCCACAGGCAAAAAGAAATTGCAGGCGGCACTGCGCGGGGGCGATACGGGGTATTTGCTTTCTGAGGCCGTAAAACAGCAGGAGCAGGGAGCAGACATCCTCGACATTAACGCCGGACTTCCTGACATTGACGAACCCGCCGTACTGACTCACGCACTGACCGAAATACAAGGCGCGGTGAATCTCCCGATACAGATAGACAGCTCGAATCCCATAGCGTTAGAGTCAGCCGCAAGAGTCTGCAATGGCAAGCCTATATTGAACTCGGTCAACGGGAAACCGTCAAGCCTTGAGTCCGTCCTCCCTGTCGCAAAGAAATACGGAGCCTGTGTTTTAGGGCTTACGCTTGACGACAGCGGAATACCAGAGTCAGCAGAAGACCGACTCAGAATTGCGCGTATTATTGTCGACATGGCCGAATCGATTGGCATTCCCCGCCGTAATATTCTGATTGACTGCCTGACATTGACGGCCTCGGCGCAGCAGAAACTTGTTCCCGAAACGTTAAGGGCTGTGCGTCTCGTTCATGATGAGTTAGGCGTGAAGACTGTACTGGGACTGAGCAATGTTTCATTCGGGCTTCCGCGTCGGCCACTTGTGAACCGCACAATGATGATGGCTGCGATAATGAGCGGTCTTGACGGGGCAATCATCAATCCGGGCGACAATGACATGAAGGAGACATTATGCGCGTGGAATCTCCTTTCAGGCGGTGAGCAGGAAATGCAAGACTACATAGCCTACTGCGAGTCGCACCCGGAGGAAGCACCTCTCTCGGCAAGCCGTGTCCCCCCTAACTTAGGGGGGATACCGTTTACGGAGGGGGGTAACGCCTCAAAAGGGGGGATTAAGGGGGGGAACGACTCGGAGGGTAAGCCGCAGGACGCTCTGCAATCCGCAATAATTCGCGGCCTCAAAGACGAGTCAGCAAACATGACGCGGGAAATGCTCAAGTCAGCAACACCCCTCGAAATCATAGAGAATAATATCGTTCCCGCGCTTGATTCTGTCGGCAAAAGCTACGAGTCCGGGGAATTATTTCTCCCTCAGCTCATAAAGTCAGCGGAGGCGGCAAAATCTGCGTTTGAGGTATTATCGCTGAACATGGACAAAGCAGAGTCGGCAGGAAAAGCGAAAGGCCCTGTGATTCTTGCGACAGTCTACGGCGATATTCACGACATAGGCAAAAATATTGTGCGGACAATTTTCGAGAACTACAATTTTGATGTCGTTGACTTGGGCAAGGATGTCCCGCCGGAAAAAATCGTTGACGCTGTAATCTCGCGGGGTGCTAATGTCGTGGGCCTCAGTGCGCTTATGACAACGACCGTCGCAAGCATGAAGGAGACAATCACAAAGCTGAAGGAGTCCTGCCCCGCTGTGAAAGTCATTGCGGGGGGTGCTGTCCTGACTCCTGAGCTGGCCAATTACGCCGGGGCGGATTACTACGCCAAAGACGCTATGGAGGGCGTAAGGATAGTATCATCACTTCTGTAACAGAAAGGTGAATTGCATGGATAATCTCTTCAGGCAGGACAAAATCAGCGTTAATATTGACGTTATGGAACGCGCCAATCCGATATTCAACACCGCAAAATCTACGCTGTACCTTCTCGGCGAGTCAGGCGACAGGGACGCAAAGCTCCTCGCGTCAGAGCTTGGACTCAGCTTTGACAGCACGCAGAATGCGAACACGAACAAGACAACGCCCGACACAGTCATCACAACAATGCTCGTGCTTGAGACACGATACAGGACTATGAGCAGGCTCGCCGAGAAAAGCGGCTGTGATGTTGATATTGATCTCCCCTGCGGATATACTCCGAGGGCATTGACTTACGCACGAAAAGGGAAAAGCTTCATAGGCTTAGACCTTCCGGCAGTGATACAGGAAATAGAGCCGGGAATTATGCGGTTAATCGGCGCGGGAAGTCGGGAATTTGTGAGATTTTCGGCTGTTGACGCTACGAATTATGACTCACTCGCAAAGGCTCTTGACGGCATTAACGGAACACTCTGCATAATGACTGAAGGGCTGATGATGTACTTCACTGAGTCCGAGCTTGAAGCCTTCACGGAAAACATCAGGAAAATACTTTCAGGGCGCGGGGGCTGCTGGCTAACGTCTGACCCCGAACTGCTGAAGACTCACAGCCTCATGTCAAAGGCTCTATCAGGCGGAAAATCATACGGTGCTCCGTCCGGGACAGTCTCAATTCTTGAGCAGAAATCAGACACTTCAATGTCAAAAACCGGAAACTCAGTCTGTCCGGGAGTCGCCTGCTCTGACTTTGAGGAGGCCGCAAGGAAGGGGATAAAGTTTTTTGAGGCTCACGGCTTCAATGTTGAGCGGCTGACATTCGCGGACAATATGCCGGAGCTTAACGCATATTCCCTCCTGAAGCCCGGACAGGTTACAGCGGTGAAAGAGGCCATGACTCACGCGGCATGCTGGAAGCTGACACTTTCGGGGAACGCGGAGACTTCACGCGGCACATCAGCGGGGACAAAATTCGGCATTAACGCAAAAATCAGCGGGGATATTCTCTCGCTCACTCTTTCGGGGAGGCTTGACACAATCACCGCGCCGGAATTGCTTGCCTTCTGGGAAAAAATCAGGGCGGAACACGAAATCAGCTCCGTGAAAATCAACTGCGCCTCGCTGGACTATATTTCATCGGCGGGATTGCGGGTGCTTATGATTATGCACAAGAACAGCGCGGAGGGAGTCGGGCTTTCTGACATCAATAACACAGTAGGGGAAATTCTTTCGCAGACGGGATGCGATTCACTGCTGAAGATTTCTGACTGACGCGCAAAAAAATCCCCGTCATATTTCAGGCGGGGAAAATATTTCGTAATTATGCCTTTATCGCCTCAGCGCGGCCCGGGTAAACCGCAAGGGCGTTTTTGAGGATGTTCAATGCCTTCTCTAAGTCTTCCTTCTTGAGGACATATGCCATTCTCACCTCGTCCAAGCCTAAACCGGGTTCAGCGTAAAATCCGCTTCCGGGGGCGGCCATTGTCGTTTCTCCGTTGATGTCGAAATTCTGCAGCAGCCAGATGATGAACTTCTCGGAGTCGTCAACAGGCAATTTCACCATCGTGTAGAATGCCCCTTTAGGCTCGTGGCAGACAACGCCGTCAATTTCCTTCAAGCCTTTGTACAGTACATCACGCCGCATTTTGTACTCTTTGTTGACTTCCTGAAGGTAGCTTTTCGGTGTGCGGTAAAGTGCCGCGGCTCCGACTTGCTCAACATGTGAGACGCTCAATCTTCCCTGACATAATTTCATGACTTCAGCGAGAAAAGGCTTGTTCTTTATGGCAATACAGCCTATACGCGCACCGCAGGCACTGAATCTTTTTGACACTGAGTCAACCATGATAACGCGGTCTCTTGCGTCCTCGACAGCCCCGAAACTCATGAAGCCGCCCGCCTCGTAGATAAATTCCCTGTAGACCTCATCGGCGATAATGAAGATGTCGTGCTTCTTTGCCAGACGGCACAGCGTGTGAATCTCGTCCGGCGTGTAGCTGACCCCGGTCGGGTTGCAGGGATGTGATACCCAGAATGCGCGGGTCTTTGAGGTGATGAGGCTCTCTATTACGTCTTCGGGCGGAAGGTGGAATCCTGTCTCGGCTTTTGTGGGAATGGGCTTGAGTTTTGCCAGCGCAAGTTTCGCGAACGTGTTGTAATTCGCGTAGAACGGTTCCGGGACTAAAATCTCGTCGCCCGGGTCGCAAAGTATCATCACGACAAACTGAAGTGCCTCGCTTCCTCCGCACGTAACGTACACTTCATCCGGCTCATACGGGACTCCCATCGCCTTGTAGTAGCCTGATATAGCCTCGCGGAGTTCTAATATACCCTGTGAGGGCTGATATGCCACTGTTCGCGGGTGAAAATTCCTGATAGCCTCGAAATATTCATCGGGTGTCCTTATGTCGGGCTGTCCGATATTGAGATGGTATACTTTCTTTCCCTTTGCTTTTGCCTCGTCAGCGTAGGGAATCAGCCGGCGTATTGGCGAGATCTTGAGAGCCTTTATTCTGTCTGAAAGGTGCATTGATTAGTCCTCCTTACTTTTTCGCGCTTCCCTGCGAGGCTACTGCGGCCTGTGCTTTTGCGATTGCTTCCGCGTCCCCTAAATAGCGGTGTGATACGGGCTTCATATTGTCGTCAAGCTCATAAACAAGCGGGACTCCTGTCGGGATGTTGAGTTCGAGAATGTCTTTCTCTGAAATGTTGTCGAGGTACTTAACTAATGCCCGCAGTGAATTTCCGTGAGCCGCGATGATAATCTTCTTCCCTGATTTTACAGCGGGGACTATTGACTCCTGCCAGTATGGGACTACACGCGCTACAGTGTCAGCAAGGCATTCCGTGAGCGGCAATTCTGACTCGCTGAGTCCTGCGTATCTCGGATCATGGCCGGGGTAACGCTCATCATCTTTCGTGAGTACGGGCGGCTGAATGTCGTAGCTTCTGCGCCAGATTTTGACCTGGGCATCTCCGTATTTTGCGGCGGTGTCGGCCTTGTTGAGTCCCTGCAATGCTCCGTAGTGCCTCTCGTTGAGCTTCCACGAGTGCTGAATCGGTATCCACATCCTGTCCATTTCCTCAAGAACAAGCCACAGCGTTTTGATTGCCCTCTTCAGCACGGACGTGAACGCATAATCGAACGCGAACCCCTCAGCTTTCAGGAGCTTTCCGGCGGAGCGGGCTTCCTCGACTCCTTTTTCCGACAATGGGACATCAGTCCAGCCGGTGAATCTGTTCTCTTTGTTCCAAGCGGACTCGCCATGACGGATTAATACTATCTGAGGCATGATAAAAAATTCCTCCCTTTTTGGATTTGGCGTTAGGTTAGCAGAAAATTCTAATTTTTCATAGCCTGTTGACATTAAATCTGATTGCTGTAAAATTTCTGCGTTAATCATTCGGGCAATTGGCACAGGGGTTAGCGCGCTTCCTTCACACGGAAGAGGTCACTGGTTCAAATCCAGTATTGCCCATCACTTTATACCCTTCATTATTTCCATTCAACAGAGAGCAACAATAACGCCCATGTATTTCTGCCATTATACTTGCGTTGCTTGGCTTTCGCGGTGAAATTTCTGCGTCTCATGAGAATTATATCAATGTCCCTCTGCTAAAATATTGCCCGTTAAAACAAAGGAGGAATATCCCATGAAATTTTATGATCTTGAATGGCTCGCGGAGAAATGCGGAACGGATAACAAGTACGAGATTACAGCCAAAGTCGCCGCAGAAGCCCGGCGCGAAAGTGAAGAGGACGCTACAGACAAGACTAACCCCGCAAACGAGCGGTATATCTCTAATGTACTTCTTGAGATTGAAGAAGGCAAAAGTCCCCTCAACGCCCCCGAACCGATAATATAATGCAAAACTGGAAGCATGGCCGCAAAATTCTCCTCGGAATCACCGGGGGCATAGCGGCCTACAAGATTCCCGGATTAGTCCGGCTCATCACAAAATCAGGCAGCGAGTCAGAAATCATCATGACAGACTCCGCCCGGAATTTCGTTGCGCCTATGACTCTTGAGACTCTCTCAGGCCGAAAAGTTTTCACCGACTCCGATTTCGGCTCCTCGATTCCTCACATAAAGCTGTCTCAATGGGCTGAAGTTTTCGTGATTGCACCCTGCACCGCAAACACCCTCGCAAAAATCGCGCACGGAGTCGCCGACAATCTCCTAACCTCAGCAGTAACAGCCGCAAGATGTCCCCTGCTCATATTTCCGGCCATGAATGAAGCAATGTACGACAATCCCGCGACACAGGCGAATATTTCCGCGCTCAAATCACGGGGCGTGAAAGTCATTGAGCCGTCATCCGGCGAGCTTGCCTGCGGGGACTCAGGACGCGGGAGAATGCCTGAACCCGCCGAAATCATGCGCGAGATTCACCGGGCTTTGTGCGTTCACGACATGGCCGGGAAAAATGTTCTTGTTACAGCCGGGCCGACTCATGAATATATTGACCCTGTGCGCTACATCTCGAACCCTTCAAGCGGGAAAATGGGACTCGCCGTTGCCCGTTCAGCGTGGTACATGGGCGCAAATGTTAGAGTGATTGCCGGGCCTGTTGATGTTGACGCTTACGGAATGGACGTTATCCGCGTAACTTCAGCGCGTGATATGCTTGAGGCGGTGAGGGAAAATATTTCGTGGGCTGACTATATCGTGAAGGCCGCCGCTGTCGGTGATTATCGTGTGAAAGAATTTTCCCCGCACAAGCTCAAACGCGGAGGGAAGGATACATTGACCCTCGAATTAGTGCAGAACCCGGACATTTCAGCAGAGGCAGGAAGGCTCAAGAGGGCCGGGCAGATTCTCATAGGCTTTGCGGCTGAAACCGACAACATCACAGCCAACGCCCGCGAAAAGTTAGCCCGCAAGAATCTTGATTACATTCTCGCAAATGACGCGGCTAAAGGTTTCGGGACTGACACGAACACAATAACGCTAATTTCCCGAAACGGTGAAGAGGCTACATTCTCCGGCCTGAAGGAAGATATAGCGTTCGACATTTGGAGGCGGATAATTGCTCGTTGATGTCGCTGTGCCTGAAATAGGGATTGACGCTCTGACGTATGAGACTGACTCAGAGATTGACGCGGGCGCGAGGGTAATTGTTGACGTGAGGAAAACGAAATACGCCGGGTTCATTCTCGGAGAGTCCCTGAAGAAACTTCCGCGCGGAGTCAAGGCCAAGCCCGTAGAAGGAATAATAGACTCCGTGATGTCTGTTGACCGTGATATTTGGGACTTGTCGAGATGGGCGGCGAATGTCAGCATGTCGGGAATGTCGTCCGCCCTCAAAGCCGCGTTTCCGGCGCAAATCCTCACGGGCGAAAAGTTAGACCCTCCGCCGGAAGACGAGTCCCAGTCAGCAAGATTCACCGAGAGAGATTACTTTAACCCGTTTGACGCAGAGCGGGTTAATTTTTTTCTTGCCGAGCTTGATACGGACATTCGGACGCTGATACTATTTCCCCGGAAGGATGACGCTAAATCGTTCTTCATGAATCTTCCTGAGACCCTCAAAGCCGAGTCGGTCTTGTGGCAGTCAGCAGAAAAAGGCCCGAAATTTTTCGACACGTGGAAGGCGATTCATTCCGGCCATGTGCGAATCGTAATCGCTCCTCCGGGGGGAGTGTTCGCCCCTTTGAGGCCGGGAAAAATCATCGTTGAGGACGAATCCAGCCCCGCGCACGTTATCCCCTACACCCTGAACTTGTCCGCAAGAAGCCTCGCAGGACACCGCGCCGCGTTCCTTCAATCCGAGCTGATATTAGCCGGGCGTATTCCCTCGCTGAAGACGTTTGCCCGCGCTCATCCCCGCGAGACCGTCAAGCCTGACCGCCGTAATATTATCCTTGCTGACATTAACCGCTCGCGAATGGAGGAATTACCCGGCATTGAGGGCAATATTCCGCTGACTCTCACTCTCACGAGCCGGACTCACATCGAAATCGGCAAGGGGAACAATGTAGTATGGATTCTGAACCGAACGGGCGAGTCGTCTGAAGTCTTCTGCGAAAACTGCGGGGAGACCGTCAAATGTCCCAAATGCGGAGGAATAATGCAGTCCCGGAATGACGGCGCTATGCTAAAGTGCAGGCGTTGCGGAATGATTCGGACTCTTCCGGAAGCCTGCGAGAAATGCGGGTATCATCTTCTTGTCGGGAAACGTCCGGGCATCGAGGCATTAGCGAAAATCGCCGGGAGATATTTTTCTGACGTTCATATTTTGGTCGACGGTGTGAAGGTCTCAGACGTTCGCGGGCTTTTTCTGTCGACAGGGAAAGGACTCGCCCTGCTCGGAGAGATTCAGCCGTCATTAGTTGCGTGGCTTGACATTGACTCGGAATTGTGGCGAATGAATCACGATAACCGCTATAACGTCTACAGCGCATTGTGCGAGTCATACTGGCGGGGGCGGACTCATGACTCCGGGCGGAAGATTCTCATTCAGGGGCGGAGAAAGGGACTCAGGCTCGCGGAATTTCTCGCGGGGGGATGGACTCGCTTTATCCCTGACGAACTGCGAGCGAGGGCGGAATTTCTGCTCCCTCCATACGGCTATATTGTCGAGATTGAAACAAGCGGGGGAAAACTGCGTGATGATATAATCAGCTCATTGACGGACGCGGGAATATTCGTGATGGATCCGGGGGACAGTTCACAGCCTCTGTACGTAAGCTGTGAATCGCTTGAGGCCGTCAGGAAAATTCTTGAGCCGGAAAAATTTCTCAGGAACACTAAATCACAGTACATAAAAATCACAGTAAGGAGCGACTAATCATAATCACAAAGAAAATAGCAAGGGGCGCGATTATTGCGGCGGTATATGCGGCTCTGACGATACTCCTTGCGCCGATCTCATATGGCCCTGTTCAGTGCAGGGTGTCTGAGGCTCTGACTCTTCTGCCGTTCTACATGCCTGAAGCGATTCTGGGACTGTTAATCGGGTGCGTGTTCGCGAATTTCTACGGGGGTTTCGGGCTTCCTGATATGATATTCGGGAGTCTTGCGACACTAATCGCGGCCATTCTCACGCGGAAATCTCCGAATATATACATCGGGGCATTGTGGCCGATAGTCTCGAACATGATAATCATCGGGGCAATGCTTCATGTGCTAATTGATGTGCCGTTAATCGCGACATGTCTTTACGTGGGACTGGGCGAGGCGGGAGCGTGCTATATTGTCGGTGTGCCTCTGATGAAAATTCTTGAGAAGCGCAATATCATTTGCAGGGATTAATTAGTTATTTCTACGTTATTCCGCTCAAAGTTTGAATGTTAGAATGCACCGCGGATTTACATAAAACAGGAGGAATTTTACAGTAATGTCATTTAAGAAAATCATCTTGCTTGCGCTTTCAGTCTCACTTCTCACAGTCAGCTTCACAATGTCAGCTTCAGCCGCGTCAAAGAAATCATCATCATCATCATCAGTCCCTGCCACGACCGATTTTGTCGGAGTTGTAGACATGGGAATGATTCTCGACAGCCATCCCAGACTCAATGAAGTGCGCCAGCAGATAGCGAACCTTTACCGGCAGAAAGAGAACGAAGCCAAAGCCGCCGCCGACAAAGAGACAGACCAGCAGAAAAAAGCGCAGGCAGTTCAGGCCAAAAGGATGGAGCTTGCCCAGGAAGAGCAGAAACTCATGGCACCTATATACAGGGACTGCCAGCAGGCCGTGAGGGAGATAGCCGTCAAAAGGAAATTAACGCTTGTTCTGACAAATGCCGTTGTGTTAATCGGCGGAGTCGACATAACACAGGACGTAATACAGCAGCTATCCCGCCAAAAATAATTCCCCCGCAGAAAATTCATGCGTAAAATTCTCGCGTTCCTCGTAATAATTTTATGCCTCATAACGAAAACTGAAAGGGCGTTCCCGCTTCAGCCCCCCGATGAAAGGGCGCATGACTGGGTGTGGAATGTCCTTGCTGTGCCGCCTTCAGGAGGCTGGGACAAAGAGCCGGGAAAGTCCATAAAGACGGCTTTAACTTGGTGCGAGCGCGAAATCTCCGAGAGCAGTAACGGAATCGGAGGCCATGACGTGAAATTTGTCCTTTGGCCTGAAAGTGAAGACCTCCCGTCAATGTCTGCCGCAAATGACCCTCACACAGCCGCAGTGATGAGCTTCACAAACTCAGCAGAGTCCGACAAGATACTAGTCTCGCGTTTCGGCGGTGCTTCTTTGCCGTTAATGCTTTCGGGGGGCGAGAACGTATTAATTGATTCGGGGGGCCGTCCCATCACGAATATATTTGCGCTTGACATGTACAGGGATTACAGGTGCGGAGCGTTCACGGAGTATGCGCGGAGAATTTACGACAGGAACAAACGCATAGCACTTGCGGCGGGGCGTTTCACCGTCAATCAGGAAAGGGAAGCGAAAATATGCTATGCCCTTCTCGACAGTGCCGGGTTTATGCCCATGCCCTACTGGACGGACGCGTCAGCGCGGGACAGCTACTATATGATGTCGGAGGAAATCGAAAGCTACGAGGGCGAGGAAGCCGGGGTAGTGATTTCGTTTCTTGGGAGCATGGGAGCGCGTGAGATATGGCGGAACTTCATGCGTATCCGTTCAAACTGGCGGCTTTGGAATGTCTCTGAGCCTAGCGAATTATACCTGTCATGCCGGGGGATGATTTTCGCGGATCAGAATGTTCTTCTGTCGACTCTCGGAGGCTTCATTGAGACGCGCCGAATGTTGTGGAGGACTCGCGCTATGGCCGTAAGTGATACAGTTGCGGCGGGGAGGGCTATTGCTCTCTACGAGTGGTTCAAGCGGGCTGTTGACGCAATGCCTCAGCCTGTGGACAGAATGCCGCGGGGATTGCTGCTGCAGAATCTTGCGCGGACTCAGGGTATACCGTTCGGGAATCAGGTGCTTGACATTTCGCCGACACTGCACAGGCCGTCAGCAAGAGATGTATACATAGTCGAGGTACGCAACAGGGAGTACTCAGCACTTGACACGGTGAGGACTCCTGCGCTTGTTTACGTTCCGGGATATTAGTATCGTGGAAAAATTGAAGGGAGATTCCTTTTTCGGGAGTCTCCCTTTTCTGTTTACCGCAAATGCTTGTAGATGTCGCCTCTTGAGCCTGCAAGAATTACGCTTACTATTACGATTTCGCCGTCCTCTATTCTGAATACTATTCTGTAAATTATCCGTAAAGGTCTCATCAGACAAAAATAATCTCGCTTCTTGCGGTCTTCAAGTCATCATCAGAGAGCCTCCCAAGAGCGCGCAGAATCTCTTCATTCTCCTCATCAGACACTTCATTTTCAGGGTCATAAAGCCATGCGAAATTTGAAGTTGTGTACGTTTTCTCCGCTAAATTCTTCATATGAACACACTTTCCTTTCCTGCATGGATTATATCAGGCGGCTATTCATCCGGGCAGGGGACATTGTACGCAACAGCCGTAAGCACCGGGATAAATAACAGCGTCAGTATTGTGCTGACCGTAAGCCCGGCCATGATTGTTACAGCCATTGACCCGAACATTACATCCCACACAAGCGGGAGCATTCCCAATACTGTAGTAAGCGCAGACATTGCCACCGGCCTCAAGCGTGATATTCCGTCCTCGACAATAGCCTCGTACTTGTCGCGCCCCGCGGCGAAATCCGCGCTAACCTGGTCAAGAAGGACGATTGAATTTTTCGCCAGCATTCCCACAAGGCTCAATAATCCTACAATGGCCATGAAGCTAACATCCATTCCCGCGAGCCACAAGCCCATTACCATCCCGATTAATATCAATGGCAGCGACAGGAAAATTATCACCGTCTGCCGGAATCCGTTGAACAGGAAAATCATTATCACGAACATAATCAGCACCGCCGCCGGAAATGCCACAGCCATACCCGCTATGGACTCGTCTGAGAGTTCGTGCTCCCCGCCCCATTCGAGAGAGTAGCCCAGCGGGAGCTTTATCGCCTCAATCGCGGGAGTTATGCGGGCTATCATTGCGTCGGCGTTTTGTCCGAGCTTAACCTCGCTCATGGCCGTAATCATTCTGCTTCTATCGCGGCGGATTATTATTCCGTCCTCGAATGAAGTCTCAAGTTTGGCGAATACAGTTCCAAGAGGCACCGCCCTGTTTGCTGTCGGCGACCACACAAGGAGCGAGCTTAGGAGGTCGATATTGTTGCGCTCCTCAGGAATGAATGCGGCGTAAATGGGCAATGACTTGTCCCCGTCCCTGAACGCCCCGACAGTGAAGCCCGTTGTCGCTGTCTGAACGGCCATGTTGATTAGCGGACGGCCCAGACCAAGACTCTGCATTTGATCCTTCATGATTACCGGGCGTATTACTTCTACTTTCTCGCGCCAGTCAAGCCGGGTAAACTGCGAGGCCGGGTCATTCTCCATTATCCGCCGGGCGTTTTCAGCCAGTCCGCGCAGAATTTCGGGGTCATTGCCGTAGAACCTGACTCCGATTTTCTCGGACATTCCGCTTCCCCTCGCAAAGAGCCTGCAATGCCCGGACATTTCCGGCATTCTGTCATTGATGTAGGCTTGAGTCTTCAGCAGAATTTGCCGTGTGTCTTTCGCGTCTTTCATTTCTACCATCAGCTGCGAAAATGCGGTGTTTCCTTCAGGCGGGGAATATGTCAGCATGAAACGCAATCCCCCTCCGCCGATGAACTGCGAGACGTTTTTCACTTCAGGCTGTGAGGCTATATAGTCGGCCAGCTTTTGAGTCCGAGACTCCTGCGCCTCAATTGATGTTCCTTCCTGAGACCACAAATCAATGTTGAAATACACCGTCTCAGCGTCCGGGAAGAATGATGTATCCATTGTCGTGAAGATATACATTGACACCGCGAACATTCCCGCAACAATTCCGAGAGTCAGCACCCTATGACGCAGGCACCCTTCAAGCAACGCACGGTAAGCGCGGAACAGAAATCCGCCGTAGGGGTCTCCTTCCTGCTTTGAGGGCTTGAGGAGGGCTTTACCGAGAACGGGAGCGGCAACAAGTGCCATTACCCAGCTTAACATCATGGAGATTAATACGACCTGAAAGAGGCTCCGCAGAAATTCACCCGCCTGCATTTTCGACAGTCCGACAGGCGCGAACGCAAGAACCGAGATAAATGTCCCGCCGAGCATAGCCCATTTTGACCCCTCAACAGAGTCTGAAGCCGCGTCATCTATCGACATTCCCCGCTGTGAGCCTACAAGCATTCCTTCAGCAACAACAATCCCGTTGTCCACGAGCGAACCCAGCGCGATAATCAGGGCGGCAAGTGAGACAATCTGCAATGTTATTCCGCAGTAGTTCATGATGACGAATGTCCCGGCTACCGTAATCAACAGCACGAGACCGATAATCAGCCCGGAGCGCAGACCCATGAACACAAGCAGCACTCCAACGACAATGGCAAGCGATTCGAGAAGGTTAATGATGAAGTCGCCAATTGATTTTGTTACCTGCTCTGACTGCAAATATATCGGCTCAAGCTCAATCCCTACAGGCCGGAATGCTTCAAGCTCCCGGAGTCGCGCCGACACTGCCCGGCCCATGTTGACGACATTCCCCCCTGCGACTGTTGAAATACCGATAGCCAGCGCGGGGCGGTCATTAAATTTCAGCCTGAAACTTTGCGGGACAGCATAATCACGCCTCACTGTCGCAATTTCACTCAGCCTTGTGAGATTTCCGCCTGAGCCGCCTATAACAAGGTCATCAATATCATCAACATCAAGTATCCCGCTTGTAGGTGATATTCGTATGTACCTGTCGCCTAATGTGATATTTCCTGTTGACGATAACATATTCTGCTGAGTCAGTGCCGCGAATACCAATAACGGCGAAATTCCGAGGGCTGACATTCTGCTTGCTGAGAACTCTATGTATATTGCCTCTGTCTGTTCTCCCAAAATTTTCACGCTTGCGACTTCAGGAACGAGGACGATATTTTTCTTGAGGAAGTCCGCGTAGTCGTAAAGCTCCTTCATTGTGTAGCCGTCCCCTATAAGCGCGTAATACTGCCCGTAGACCTCGCCGAAATCGTTATTGATGATTACCGTTGCCCCTGAAGGCATGTAGATTTGAGCGTCATTGACTTTCTGCCGGAGCTTGTCCCAAACCTGCGGAAGCTCGTTTGATGTGTACTCGTCCTTAATGTCAACATAAATTATTGCCATTCCCGGAGTCGAACGCGAGCGGATATGCTTTATTTCGCCCATTGCCTGAATTGCGTCCTCAAGCCGCGATGTAACTTCCTGCTCGACTTCATACGCGCTTGCGCCCGGGTACACTGCGCTTACAACGGCTGTTTTTATCGTGAATGAAGGGTCTTCAAGTTTCCCTATCTCGGAATATGCCATAACCCCGCCGATTAGTGTCATAAGGCAGAGGAATATAACAACTCTGAAACGCTTTATGCTTTCTCTTGCTATGTCCATGCGCTAATCCTCCGTGAGCCTGACTTTTTGCCCTTCATGCAGGAAATATACCCCTGCCGTAACAATCACATCGCCGCCGCTGAGTGTATCGCCGTCAATCTCGACATATCCGCCGTCATGGATCTGCCCGACATTAACGGGGACTCTTGAGACCTGCCCGACAGCGTACCGCCATACGTAATTATTCCCGCCCTCATTGCGTATTGCCGTGAGAGGGACAGAGAATTTCCCCTCCTCCGATGATTTGTCCGGCGCGAAATCTACAGCGACAGTTACGGACATTCCCGGAAGGATTCGTATTGAGTCCTGATGAGGCATAACGGCTGTAACGGGGTAAGTATTTGCGGCTGTGGCCTGCGTTGCGATTTCCTTTATGGACAGCGGGAAGACTTTTCCGGGTATCGCGTCGAATCTTGCGTTGAGCGTGAAATCCTGCGCGTGTGATTTGAGGTCCTGAATGCTGTGTACTTTCGGAATCGGGGCGGTTAGAACGTCATTGTCGGGAATGTTGAAGACTATCTCAAGCGATGACAAGTCCTGCAGCGTGAAAATAGTCTGCTTTGCTGTAACGTCCTGAAAATTCTCGACAGTCCGCGAGGCTATAACGCCGTCAAAGGGTGCGCGAAGCTCTGTGTCGCGGAGGGAGTCGCGGGCGGCTTTGAGGTTAGCCTGGGCTGAGTCGACTGCGGATTTTGCCACGTCAACATGAGTCTTGTAGGATTCATACTGCGCCCGTGCTATGACTTTCTGCCGGTAGAGATTCTCGTAGCGTCTGAAATCGGCCTCTGCGTTCTTGTGCTGTGCCTGAGCCTGTGAAAGTGCGCTCTGAGCCTGAGAGATTCTCGTGTTGAAGTCGCGGGGGTCAAGCGTTGCGAGGAGAGTCCCGCGCTTTACGCTGGCTCCGTTCTCGACGTTGATACGGCTTAATGTGCCTGAGACTCTGAACGAGAGATCCGCCCGCCTGCTTCCCTGTACTGTGCCGAAATACCTGCGTGTGAATGAGTCATGGCCGCCCGTGAGTGTTACTGTCCGCACCGGCCTGACAATTTCGGGCTGTGGTTCGGGCGTTTGGGATTGCCGGAACTCGCTTAGGCCGTAACATATTCCGGCGGTTATCGCGACTCCGAATATGATTTTGATGATTATCTTCATTGAATCGACTCCCTGTGAAAGTTTTGTGAATGCTAATATTATAGGTCAAAAAAATTCCCCCCCTCACATAATAGCAGGGGGGATTGTGATTATATTCCGAAAATGTCAGAGTGAGTCCCGGTACGGGTCAGGGCGAGGATTAGGTTGTTCCAGTCAATTCGGTAAACAAAATCCAGTTAGGAGTTATGTGGCATTCTCTCATCCCCTCAAAATTTCCGTGCAGGGGGTTATCTTCATAGCGCGGAGGAAGTGTATCGCCTGAAGCAAGAATGTCAATAACTTCTTCCAGCTTGCTGTCATCTTTTCCCCGGCTCAGTACCGTTTTCAGCTCGCGCCTATACCGCTTGGACGTGCGTACAGTGTATTTTCTTTTCTTCATCATCTTCACAGCTCAATGCGTCCTGCACCATTTCAGCAAAACTTTCATATGGCCCTAAAAGGTTATCCATGTCCATAGCCTCAATTAAATCGCGCTTTGTTTTCTCGTTGAACTCTAAAAGATTCTCAAGGTAAATTAATGCTTCCGTCAATTTCTCTTCAGGAATGTAATCAACAGTCAGCTTTATCTCATCGCGCAGTTCTTCAACCGTCTCAAGTCCGGGCATAATTATTCACCTCTCCAAAAATTTCCCCCCTCACAAAACGCAAGGGGGGACGCAATATTTCTCCGTTATTCCTGCTCCGGCTTTGTCGTGAAGTGGAACATCACAATTCCCAGCGGGGGCAGTGTCAGCGGCATTGAGTAGGGCATATTCTCCCACTCTTTCATTTCGGCCTCCATTCCTCCGCAGTTGCCGAGTCCTGAACCGCCGTATTTCGTTGCGTCGCTGTTGAGTATCTCGCGCCAGAATCCCGCACGGGGGACTCCTACCCTGTAGCCGAATCTCGGAACGGGCGTAAAGTTTGCCGCGCAGAGTATGTACTCGTCATCGCTTTTTCCCTTCCTCAGCCACACAATGACACTCTGCTGCCAGTCAGAACAGTCAACCCACCTGAAGCCCTCCGGCGAAAAGTCAAGCTCATAAAGCGGGGGATATTTCTTGTACGCCGCATTGAGATCCTTCACCCAGTCTTGAATCCCGCGGAAGTCTTCCTTCTGCAACAGCTGCCA
The DNA here is from genome assembly GCA_017540085.1 of Synergistaceae bacterium. Lineage (NCBI taxonomy): Bacteria > Thermotogati > Synergistota > Synergistia > Synergistales > Synergistaceae > Synergistaceae bacterium. The sequence continues at coordinate 82,208 of JAFYBQ010000030.1, forward strand.
TTCACACGCCGAGTCGTGATTCCATTCGAGACCCTGCGCGAACTCACTGCCCATAAACAGCAGCTTTTTCCCCGGATGACCCCACATGTAGCCGTAAAGGAGTCGCAGGTTCGCTCTCTTCTGCCACCAGTCGCCGGACATCTTGTTGATGAGGGAGCCTTTGCCGTGAACGACCTCATCATGTGAAAGCGGGAGCATGAAGTTTTCGCTGAACGCGTACCATATCGAGAACGTGAGCTGATTCTGATGCCACGAACGATAGACAGGCTCAAGGCTCATATAGTCTAGCGTGTCATGCATCCATCCCATATTCCACTTCATGCCGAAACCGAGTCCGCCGAGGAATACAGGACGGGTTACCATAGGCCAGTCAGTAGACTCTTCCGCGATCGTCTGAATGTTCCCGAAACGCCCGAAAAGCTCGCTGTTCATGTCGCGCAGGAGTGAAATTGCCTCAAGATTCTCCCGGCCTCCGTAGATGTTCGGTATCCATTCGCCATTTTTGCGGGAATAATCAAGATACAGCATTGAGGCTACCGCGTCGATCCTGAGTCCGTCTGCGTGGTACTGGTCAATCCAAAACGCCGCCGATGAGATGAGATAGCTCCGCACCTCGTTGCGCCCGTAGTTGAAGATGTAGCTGCCCCAGTCGGGATGATAGCCCTTGCGGGGGTCTTCATGCTCGTACAGTGCTGTGCCGTCATAGCGTGCGAGGCCGAAATCGTCAGTCGGGAAATGGCTCGGAACAAAGTCGAGGATTACCGCAATATTCTTCTTGTGGAGCGAGTCAATAAGGTACATCAGATCTTCCGGCGTTCCGTAGCGGGATGTCGGCGCGAAATATCCCAGTGTCTGATAGCCCCATGACCCGTAGAAAGGATGCTCCATTAACGGCAGGAACTCTACCGCGTTGAAGCCCATCTCCTCACAGTATGCGGGAAGCTCATCGGCCATCTCACGATACGAGAGGGAAAGCCCGTCATCCCAGTGCCTGCGCCATGATCCCATGTGAACCTCGTAAACGCTGAGGGGCGCGGACAAGTTCATTTTTTCCCCGCGGTGTGCGAGCCATTCGGAGTCGCCCCATTCGTATTCGGGCCAGTGAGTTATTGATGACGTTCTCGGCGGAAGCTCAAACGCACGGCAGAACGGATCCATTTTCTCTTTGATTTCTCCGTGAGAGTTCTTTATGCAGAATTTGTACAGCTCCCATTTCTGCAAGCCCGGTACGAACCCTTCCCATATTCCGGAGCCGTCCCAGCGTGCTGCAAGAGGATGGGACTCCGTGTTCCATCCGTTGAAGTTGCCCACTACGCTGACTGCCTGCGCGTTAGGCGCCCACACACTGAACGCGACTCCCTCGGCGTTGTCGGAAGGGTCTGTGAATTTCTGCGCTCCCATCTTTTCGTACAGATGGTAATGCGTTCCCTGCTTGAACAGGAATATGTCATAGTCGGTGATGGGTGATACACCGTGCCTTATGTTTTCTGCCATGAAGGTATTACCTCCTTATTTTGTTTTGGGTTATTGTGATTTTTCTGCGTGAGTAAATTTTATGTGATAAGTGCGCTTAATTCAATTTCGGGAGCTGTAAATATTTCACGTTTTCATGTTAATCATCAGCGGAAGACTCTGAATTGTATCTGACATGAAGATTTCCCCGCGCTTGTGGCGCAAAAAATATTCTGTTATATTTATCTGCATTCCGCGAAAACAGGCGAATATTTACACGGAAGAAGGCGGCACTATGTTTCTTACTTTCGGCGAAAAGATTGCCCATTGGATGAAGAATCCCCGGCTGCTTTATCACAGGCCGTTCCATGTGATAGAGAATGTGTACTATGTCGGAAATGACTGGGTTTCGTCATACCTCATCGACACAAAAGAAGGGCTGCTCCTCATCAACGCCACAATGAACGAGACCGTAAGCATGTTGATTGACAGTATAAAGGCTCTCGGCTTTGACCCGGCGAATATCCGCAAACTTCTCATCACTCACGGGCATTACGACAAATGCGGAGGCGCGAAAGCAATTCACGACATAAGCGGCTGTGAAATATGGCTCGGACAGCATGACGCATTTTTCTTCACAGACAGAAGGGACATGATTATGTTCGAGGATCACGTTCCCGATTTCCCAATCACAAACTACTACGACTACAGCGGCGCAATAGATCTCGGCGGCGTTCACATAAAGCCCGTACACTGTCCCGGCCACACTCCCGGAACAACCTCACTATTCTTTGACGTTAATCACAAAGGGAAGAGTCTCACATGCGCCCATCACGGCGGAATAGGCTCTACATTCCTTGCGCGTGATAATCTCTCGAAAGTCGGAATCCCTCTGTCAGTCCGCGATATTTACCTCGAAAGCATCGACAAGGTCAGAAATATGAAGGCTGATATTGTCCTGCCGAACTACCCGGGAATATTCATCGGCCATGACTTTTGGCGGATCGCTGATTCTGATGACGGAAGCGGGGATGGCTTCATTGATTCTGAGGCGTGGGGGAGAATGCTTGACGCGAAAAAGCAGGAAATCCTCAACCTTATGCTTCAGGAAGAAGAATTGTAGTCCCGCAGAAAATCCCGGAGACTCTCCGCGAATCTTCCGGGATTCTCTTTCTGAGACGGTTAATTTTCCCCGCGGCGTTTGGCCTGCCAGTGCTTGTAGCCCTCTGTCTGAGTCACAAAAAGCACAACGAGAAGCACAAACAGCGCGATCGATATATAGCTCGTGAATATGCTGCCTAACATGCCCATCACTGAGCCGCCCTGAAGCATTACTCCACGCCGGTAATTTTCCTCGCACAGACGAGTCAGAATCACTCCCAGTACTATCGGTGCTATCGGATAATTGAACCGCTTGAGGAAGTATCCTATTATCCCGAATCCGAACATCCACAGAATATCATACACGCTGTTGCGGATTGCGTATGCTCCGATTACCGAGAGTATTAATATCGTGGGCATTAGGATTCCTTTCGGGACTTCAACAATTTTCGTGAACGCCTTAATCCCCGTCAGCCCGAAAACTAACAGGAAGAATGACGCTACAAGCAGACTCGCCACAATCAGCCAGAATAAATCGGGAGTCTGTGAGATGAGATTCGGACCGGGGCGCAATCCGTGTATCGTTAGTGCGCTGATTAGCACCGCCGTAACAGCGTCGCCGGGAATGCCAAGAGTCAGCATTGGGATAAACGCTCCTCCTATGGCGGCATTGTTCGCGGATTCGGGTGCTATTATTCCTTCTACAGCTCCTTTTCCGAACGGGGCAGAGGGCTTCTTGACGCTCCTTTTTGCCTGATCGTAGCTCAGTAACGCGGCAATATCTCCGCCCGCACCCGGCAATGCTCCCACTAACACGCCGATTATTGATGACTTTATTGTGAGCCATAAATATTTTGCTGACTCAGCCCATGACGGCAAAATTTTGTCGACTCTCTGCTTTACGGGAGTTGCTTTCATGTCGGTGATTTGACTCAGTGCCTCAGACGCTCCGAAAAGTCCTATCATCGCCACAACGTAATCAACGCCCGAATTAAGGTACACGATTCCGAATGTGAATCGCTTGATCGCTGTCTGTCCGTCAACACCGACACAGCCCAAGAATATCCCTATGCACCCCGCAATGAGTCCGAACCTCACAGAACGCCCCGACAATGAGCCGACCATCATTAAGCCCATAAGCGATAACATAAGGTAGTCGATTGAGTGAAAGTTACGGGCTATGCCTGCAACAAGAGGAGCGCACGTAGCAAGCGCAAGAACACCCAATAGAGTCCCGATGACTGATTGAGACGTAGCGAGTCCCATAGCTTCACCCGCCCGGCCTTTCTTGGCCAGCGCGTAACCGTCAAGAGCAGTTGCAACCGCAGCAGGTGCGCCGGGAATGTTCAGCAGTATCGCAGAACGTGAGCCGCCGAAAACTGACCCGACATAAACGCCTACCATCACCGCTAGTGCCATATGCTGTTCCCAGCCGAACGTGAACGACACAAGGAGCGATACCGCCATTGTTCCCGACAGCCCCGGAATCGCACCGACATATACCCCCGCGCATGTTCCCGCCGCGACAAGGGCAATCAGCCACGGTTCGCGAATCATTACGGCCATGTGTGATAATGCTTCCATGATTCAATCCTCCTTCTACGGAAATACGACGCTGAATAACATTCTGAAGACTACGACAATAAACGCCATTACGATTCCCGTCCACAGAATATTTTTCACGTAATCTTTCCGCGTAAGGTAGCACATTGAGACGTAGAGGAACGCAGGAGTCGCAATGTAGAAACTTACTCCCTCAACGAGTGCTACACAGTACGCAACAATAAGCGCAAGCATTATTACGATATTCAGCGGGAGGGCGTATGCGATTGCCTTTGTGATTTTCTCCCACGTGCTTTTGACTTTCGACAGGGGGGTCGACAGCTTGAAGTTCTCGATGACCGTCCACAATGACATAATCACCCACAGCGTAGACACGAACACAGGAACAGCCGCAGCGGACGCTATCCGGGGGCCTCGCCTCAATGATATACTGAACCACAAATCAACCGACAATTTCAGCGCAATCACTCCGAAAACAAGAACGATGAACGAGAAAACTTTTTCCCCGGCCTCTAGTGAATGCTCCTTAACGACAATCATGTCATCAGTGTCGACTTCAAGCGCAGGATTCAAATCGGGATATTCTTTCTCAGTGTCAGCCATTGAAATTTTCACCTCTTCACAAAAAATTAATCCCCCCGAAATGACTCAGGGGGCAGATTTTGACACAGCTTAGTCGAACGCGCCGGATTTTTTCAGGGCATTGATTGTGTTTTCGCGCCACGAGGAAATATATTTTGCGGCCTCTTCTCCGCTGTAGCCCAAGAAATTAATGTTGAAGTTAGCCAAGACTTTCTGATAGCTTTCCTGCGGCCCTGCCTTTGTGAACGCCTCCGACAATTTCGCGGTGATTGCCGGGTCTGTTCCCTTCTTCACGAAAACGCCGTAGAAAGGCCCCCAGGGGAGATATTTGGCGAAATCGGGATATTCAGCCGTTACCAGCGGTATGTCGGGCATGACGGGTACGGGCTTTGGCGACAACATGCAGAGGAACTTGAGATCCCCGGCTTTCCAGTCCTCGACTCCTGACTGTACTTTGCAGACCGTGAAATCACATTCCCCGTTCATGACGGCCGTTTTTGCGCTTGCGTCGCTGTCATAGGGAATCTGGTTGAACATTGCGCCGGTTATGTCAGTGATGAACGCTCCGACCTCCCAGGGGAGTCCGCCTGTGCCTGTCGTGGAAATTTTGAGCGTCCACGGAGCTTTTTTCGCGGCCTCGATGATTTCGGTGAAGGATTTGTACGGGGAATTTTTGCCGACAACGATTCCGACAACCTCATCGCCGATCAAGTAAACGCAGTCGAAATTGTTGTACGTAAGCTCGGAGATTTCGAGAACGTCATAGAGCGCGGGGTTCTCTGCTCCCATCAAGAGCGTGTAGCCGTCAGCGGGTGCGTCAAAAACATACTGAGTTGCGATTGAGCCAGTTGCCCCGGTCATGTTCTGGATGATGATGGATTTTCCGAGATACTGTTCTGCGATTGCTGACAGCGGACGGACAAGCGAGTCAGTTCCTCCGCCTGCGCCCCATTGAACAACGCCCGTAACATTCTGCGCGGGATAGTCTGCGGCGAATGAAGGTAAAGCGAAACAAAGCACGAGGAGTAACGCAAAAATTTTTCTCATGATACTATGAGACCTCCTGTTGATGTAATTTTTGATTGTGTGAAAATTGGTTGACGAAATTATAGCATGATGAATTTTGTTATACTTTGCGTGATTTATGTATTTGGGAGGCTGAAATATTAATCCAGAAGATCGCCGACTTCATATAATGTTGACGAATCATCAAAGGCCGCCTGAATTGTGATAATATATAGCGACATGTCAGCATTGTATTTTTCACCCGAAAGCAGAGGCTTAATCACAAATGCAGGAAGTCAAAAAAGTAACCACTGAAGCCGGGACTAACGAATGGCAGCTAGTTGTGTTCGTTCTCGGAGATCAGTCTTTCGCAATCAACGTTGACAAGACACGGGAAATTCTGCGCTGGCCGGGAGTGCGCTCGATTCCTGACGCGCCTGTGGCGTTAATCGGAATAACATCTGTCCGCGGGGAGGTTCTCCCGATGGTAGACCTGAGAATATTCCTGGGCATTCCCCCTGTTACGCCTATGGAGCAGAGCAAAGTTATCATAGCGGAGTTCAACGAGGTGAAGTTAGGATTTGTCGTTGACGCTGTAGAAAGGATATACCGCATAAAGTCAGAAGACCTTGACGCGAGCATGACGGGAAAATATTTAGGCGACTGGATACTCTACGTAATCAAGCGCGACTCACGGAATGTATTGCTTCTCGACTATGAAGCCATCGTACAGACGATAAGCCCGCAGCTAGTCATTCAGCATTCGGGCGACCCAGGGAAGGCTGTCGCGATGATGGAGGGAGTCGGACATCCAGGAGACTATCATATTATTGTCGCGGAGGACTCGCCGCTTATCCGAAAGCAGGTTGAGGACGCATTAATGGCAAGCGGCTTCACTGACCTTCATATTTGCCCGGATGGGAAAGTCGCCTATGACGCTATTGTCGGCGCGAATGAACACTGTGATTTGCTGATTACGGATGTCGAAATGCCGCGGCTTGACGGACTCACGCTCACGAGGCGCATAAAGGAGAATCCCGAAACGAAATCTATCCCGATAATAGTCTTCTCGTCAATAATGGCCAACGACATAAAGAACAAGGCCGCCAGCGTCGGGGCAAATTATCAGGTAACAAAGCCGGAAATAACGCAGCTAGTTGAGTGCGTCGTGAAAGTAATCCGCGAGAAGCAGGACAAAGAATCGGAGGCAGCAAGCTGATTTTACCTTTCTGGAACTCTGAACTATACGTAGAAATATCGCCGTGGTTTCCGTTCGGGAAGGACTATCAGCCCGTATCAGTCAATAGATTTTACGACTCAACCCTGAAGAGCATAGCAGGGTCATGTATTGATTTGGACAGCGAATTTTTCTTCATGGCCTCGCCGAAAACGGGGTGTGTCGGCAATCTTCCGCGTGAAAATTTCTTCAGGTATCAGCCTGACGGGGCGTTTAATCTCGGCTTCCTGATGATACTGGGATATTCCGAGAAAGTCGAGCGTGCTGTGATATTGTCGCTGGGACTCCTCGGCCCTAAGAGCGGACTTAGCGCGGGTATTACGGCGTGTTCCATATGGCGCAGGGGAATATTCGAGGGTACTGCGAAAGTTATAGCTGTGGCGGGTGATGATCCGTTTTTTGACGGGAGCGCGTATCTTGAAGTTCTGTCGCGTGTTCTTAGTGATGTGAAGGGCTTTATAGGCTCGCCGGGGCAGTCATATTACGCTGAGAAATTCGGGTATGAGCGTTTTTTCATGAGCTGGGAGAACGACAGCCCGTATGACATAGCCGCAAGCCGGGTGATTTCGGAGTTTGAGCTTGACGGGACAAGGGAAATAGTCGGCGGCTCATCGCGTGAGGATTTTCCGCCGTTCATGGGAGCTTCAGTAAGCATACAATGAGGGAGAGTGTGTAATTTGGCCAAGAAGAAAGAGAATACAGCAGAGACAGAGACAAAGACAAAGAGCAGGAAAACCCCTAAGAGGCCGGGCAAAAATCCCGCTGAGGAAGAAAAACTCAAAGCCAATCCCGAATCAGCCGGGGAAATTTCCGGCGGGAAAAGCGGGGACGCAGTAGGGGATCTCTTAGACGAGGGAAGCGGACGCGGATATGTTACGCATGATGACATAGAGCGGCATATTCCTGTTGAGACTTGGGACGCAGACACGCTCGACAGGATATTCACGAACCTTCAGGAGATGGGCATTGATGTTGTCGACAAGTCCGAAATCGGGAAGATGCCCGCCCAGACTGATACACGCGAGGAATTTATCCCGACAGTAGACAGCGAGATGGGAAAACTTGACGACATTCCGCTGACTGACCCTGTGAGGATGTACCTGCGCGAAATCGGAAAAGTGTCCCTGCTCACGGCCTCAGAGGAAGTAGAATTAGCGCAGAGGATGGAGAACGGAGACGTTGAGGCCAAGAAGAGACTCATTGACGCAAATTTGCGGCTTGTCGTGAGCATAGCGAAAAAATATATCGGGCGCGGAATGCTGTTTCTTGATTTGATTCAGGAGGGTAATTTAGGACTGATTCGCGCTGTTGAGAAATTCGACTACCGCAGGGGCTTCAAGTTCAGCACCTATGCTACATGGTGGATTAGGCAGGCCATAACGAGGGCGATTGCGGATCAGGCGCGGACGATTCGAGTCCCCGTCCACATGGTAGAGACGATAAACAAGATGGTGCGCGTGTCAAGATTGCTGGTCCAGGAATTGGGACGTGAGCCTTCAGACGAGGAAATAGCCGCGAAAATGGGTATTGAGCCTTCCCGTGTCGAGGAAATTCGGCGCATATCACAGTTACCCGTATCACTAGAGACACCCATAGGCGAGGAGGAAGACTCACAGCTCGGTGATTTCATTGAGGATCACGAGCTTCCGAGTCCTGACGAGGCCGCCGCGGGTCATTTGTTGCATGAACAGATAGAAGAAATGCTGTCGACTCTCTCAGACCGTGAAAGGGAGGTGCTTCACTTCCGTTTCGGGCTTGAAGACGGTCATTCGTACACGCTTGAGGAAGTCGGCAAAAAGTTCAACGTAACAAGAGAGAGAATCAGACAGATTGAGGCCAAAGCACTCCGCAAATTACGACAGCCGAGCAAGAAGCTGAAAGATTTTCTCGACTGAGGGAGGCGGCAATGTCTGCAAAAGGTTTCATTAAGACCGTAAAAGGTGCAAGGCGGGGAGTCTCACTCGCGCAGAAACTGCATTACAGGCTCGGCGCGGTATTGATGGTAATGGCCGGGCTTCTTTGCGGGAGTGCGTTTTTTGTGTGGTGGCTTGAGAAAGATTTTCGCGGGTCATACTTGGACTCGCTGTGGACGATAATGTTCACGCTCATAGGGCAGGGCGAATTTGCGTCATATCCTCACACATTCAGCGGAAAAATTATAGTGTTCGTGATTTCAATATTCGGCGTGGCGATTCTTGGAGTCGTTTTCGCCGAGGTTCTGCAAAGAATAATAAACAGCAAAATAAAGCAGCTAATAGGGGAGATGATGGGCATAAATACATGCAAGTTTGAAGGCCATGTGCTTGTCTGCGGATGGAACACGAAAGCGGCGTACATACTGCGGGAATTACTAGCGTCAGGCACACAGGCGGCATTAATCGCGAAAGAGAGACCCGACAACCTAGACAATAACGTGTTCTTCATACAGGGCAACCCTTCAGAGCGCGACACTCTCATACGCGGAGGAATACAGAAAGCACAGAGCGCGGTTATCCTGAAGGACCCGAATTTCGGCGAGGACGACTCACACTCAATACTAACGGCACTTGCAATCGAGGACACAGCCCCGGACGTTTATACGGTAATGGAACTCTATAATCCCGACAATGAACGCTACGCAAGGTACGCCCATGTTGATGACATACTATATTCCGACAGCCTTGTGGCGAATATCACGGCCATGTGTACACAGAACGAGGGAATATCGCCCTTCATCCGGGATATTCTTTCTTCTGCTGACGAGGGGCATAGCTTTGCGGCGTTTGACGTTCCTGAAGATTACCGGGGCAGGACAATCCGCGACATGTTCGACTATCTCAGGAGCGAGGGCGGACTCCCTGTGGGCGTGATTACTCCTCCTGCGGGAGCGGGGCATATTCCGTCGTCCGAATGGGTGTCGCAGGTCAACCCCCCGGAGAACATGACAATAACGCTTCCGATGAAGGTCGTGTGTATTGTGAAAGACGCAGCAGGAAACTACAAGGGCAAGTAAAACGGCATTTCCGCAACCCTCCGCAAATTTTTCTGAGAATGCAGAAATTCTAGCAGACACACGCAGATTTTTCACAAGCGCAAAAAAAAACAGACCGGGCAATTTCTCCCGGCCTGCTGTGAATTTCGGACTGGCTATTATTCCTCGTCCATTCCGTCCTGGTAGAACTCGCCGAAAAGCTCCTTCAGTGAGGGCATATCCTCAGGAATCGGACGCGCTACCCATGTCGTGTTCATGTAGTGCTTGAGGGTGATGTTCTCGCTGACGATGTTGCCGCCCCATGTGCCGCAGCCCATTGAGTTTGTCGGGGGCATTCCGTTTGTTGCGCTTCCTGCGTTGCCGCGGTTGTTCGGCTGGCGAATCATGCAGCGTGATACGGGGGCGCACATTCCGAGACGGTGAATATGATCGTCATCGAACGAGTAGAGTCCGCATGAGTGTCCTTTTCCGCCGGACTTGTCGAAAATTTCCTGCATTATGTCGAGTGCGGTCTGGAACTCTCCGCCGTACTTGAAGAGCGTCAACAGTGTGGTAAGTTTCTCGGTGCTGAAGAAATGCTGCTTGCCGATGCACTTCTTGATGTCGTCAGCGTTGCGGATGGTGAAGCCTTCCTTCTGTCCGTTGTTGGGCACTGCGATAAATTTGCGGTCTGCGGGAATCTCAAATCCTGCTGCCTTTGCGAGTGCCTGCGCTGAAATCGCTACTGTGTCGGGAAGCCTGTGGCCGGTCTCGTCCCACATAACTTTCTTGATTGCCTCTGCCTGTTCCCATGTCGGAATATACGCGCCTTCCTTCACGAGTCCTTCTACGAAATTGTCATAGACATCCTCATGAACGATCAAATTTCCGTCGCATGAACAGCCTGAGCCGAAGTCAGCGCACTTTGAGATTCTCGTGTTCGTTGCGGCCTCGTATGCGCGCTCTTTCGTGTTGGCGGTGTTGTCAACGATTACTGTTGAGTTCCCCGCACCTGAGCCGTAAGCCGGAACGCCTGACGAATAAGCAGCCCTGACCATCGGACGGCCTCCCGTAGCGATTACGAGGTCTACCATCTTCATCAGTTCCTGCGTCAATGTGATGCTCGGCTCCTCAATGACCTGAATGATGTCAGCGGGCGCGCCTTCGCGGGCTAATACGTCGCGGATGATGTTGACGGTCTTGCAGGTTGTCTTCTTCGCTCTGGGATGAGGCGAGCAGATGAGAACGTCGCGGGCTTTGACGGCGTAAATTGCCTGCCCTGCGGGCGTTACACAGGGGTTTGTTGTGGGAACAAGGGTGGCAATGACTCCTACGGGCTTTGCGTACTTCACGAGTCCTTTTTCGGGAATCTCCTCGATGATTCCGACGCTCTTCTGTCTGAGGCAGTCGCGGAGAATCAGCTTCAGCTTGTTGCGCTTGTTGCGTTTGGTTACCTTGTCGCCGAGTCGTGTTTCGTCAACAGCTTCATCGCAGATCGGCCCCCAGACTTTGAGCGGGTAGAGCGCGGCGCAGATTGCGCGGGCGAGGCGGTCGACTCTTTCCTGGTCATATGTCGCGATAACTTCAGCGGCGGCTTTGGCCTTCTTCACCATTTCTTCAAGCATTGCGATTTCTTCAGGTGTTACTTCATGATGTGCCATTGTGTTTTTGCATTCTCCTTTTATTGTTGGTATTAATTTTACTGCCCTGTTACCCCTCTTCCGCTGACGCTCCCTCCTGTAAAGTTCACCCCCCTTCCGCTATCGCTCCCTCCCCCCTTGGCAGGGGGGAAGAGAGACTCTCCCGTGTTCTTGCCTCCCCTGCGCAAGGGGAGGTGTCAGCTTGCTGACGGAGGGGTCGCGGAGGGGTCAACACACGCTTATTTCGTGATGTGTGATTTCGCGTGACTCGGCGGAATGTATTTTCCGTTCGCGTCCTTCTTGACTAACTTGCCTTCCTTCACGAGGTCGCCAGGGGTATAGATGTCGTTGATGTTCCAGCAGCCGGGCGTAGGTACTGCGATATTCTCCATGATTGCCTCAACAAGGAAAGGCTTTCCGGCTTTGTTCGCCTCGACAGCTTTCTTCAGTGCGGGGCCTAACTCATCGGCGGAATTTACGCGGATTGAGTCGACTCCGTAACCCTCTGCGACTTTTGCCCAGTTCGGCGAATATGCTTCACCGTTCGGCGTGTGGAATTTCGTCCCGTACTGCGTGTGATAATTGGCGTTCTCAAGTCCTGCAATTGTCCCGAATGCCATATTGTTCATGACAAGCCATGTGCAGGCGATTCCCTCTTCAACAGCCGTAGCCATGCACGTAGGATTGACTCCGAATCCGCCATCACCGATTAACGCAACGCAGATTTTATCCGGGGCGGCTTTCTTTCCTCCGAGAACTGCTGAAGCTCCGAATCCCATTGTCGCGAGTCCTGATGAGTGATGTACGGTGCCGGGAATCGTTATGTCATACTGCTGTGCGACTCCGTTCTTGTTCCATCCCACATCGGTGAAGATTAATGCGTCTTCAGGGATTGCGCCTTTAAGCTCTTTGAGGATTCTCTGCGGGGTCATCGGGAATCTTCCGTCATTGGAGATTGCTACGTTGCTTGCTTTGAACTCCTCTTTTGCCTTTGCGATTTTCTCACGGAGTCCGGCGCGTTTGATTCCTTCCGGCTTGATTTCTTTTGCGGCTTCAAGAAGCTGTGCGAGGGCTAATTTCAGGTCTGCAATTGCTCCGATCTCAACGGGATAATTCCTGCCGATCTCTGTCGGGTCAATGTCGATCTGCATGAATTTTGTTGTTGACGGATCGAACGTTACGCCCTGATACCAGCTCGACGAGTCAGCCTCAGCGAAACGAGTCCCAAGCGCAAGAATCACATCAGCACCAAGCGTAAATTCATGAGTGTGTGCCAGTCCCCAGAATCCCGTCTGACCTATCATTAACGGGTGAAGGTCGCTTACGCAGCCCTGTCCCATAAGTGTGCGAGAAATGGGAATGTCAAGAAATTCTGCGAGTGCTGCAAGTTCCGCCGATGCCTGAGCGAGAAGAACACCGCCACCGGCATGGATAACGGGTGCTTTTGCCTCAATGAGCCTCTTTGCGATTGCCTTAGCACATGCCGGGTCAAGCGCGGGCTTCACTGTTATGTGGCTGTCCTGATATGTGCGGGCGAAAAGATCCTCTTCAATTTCGCGGCTCCAAATGTCCATAGGCATATCGATTAACACCGGGCCGGGTCTGCCTGACTCCGCGAGCCTAAATGCCTTGTCGAGAATGTCCGGGAGGGCTTCTGCGTCATCGACTCTCCAGCAGCGTTTGCACACTGGCTCAAGCAGTCTGTACTGTGTAGCATCGCCGTGCATGTTGACTTCCTGATGAGGGTGCTTGCCGTAATAGTAGCTCGGTACGTCTCCGGCGAATACGACCATCGGAATCGAATCGAATGCGGCATTTGCGACTCCTGTCAGCACGTTCGTGATTCCCGGCCCTAAGTGGCACATTACGACCGAGGCTTTGTGCGTGACTCTGGCGTAACCGTCAGCGGCTGTTGAGGCGACTGCTTCATGCCTGTTGGAGATGTAGCGCAGTTTTCCGCCCTTCTGTTCGTTGCGGTTGAGAGCGTCAAGCATTCCGATGACTGTATGACCGCAGAGGCCGAAAATGTACCTTACTTCCCGGCGTTCGAGGTAATCTACAATGAGGTCTGCTACGAGTTTTTTGCTCATGCGTAAAACTTGCCTCCTTTAAGATTGATGATGATGATGAGAAATTTTCTAGTGAATTTTATTTTACTGGAAACGAGGATAATTTAATATAAATTCGCGGTTTCGTCAATGAAAGATATACTGAACAAAAATTTTCCGTCAGCAATAATTTTCAGGCGTGATATTATATTCCCATCCAAAAAATTTTAATGCAAAGAGGGATTCATCATGAAAAAATTTCTCAGCGTTATTCTATGTGTAATGCTTCTCTCGTCGTGTGCTTACGGTGCATTCACGCCCGGCACATATGAAGGAGAAGGCAAAGGCTACAGCGAGGGATCGCCCGTGAAAGTGAAGGTTACTGTTGACGCGGACAAAATCACCGCCGTAGAGATTGACGCGCCGGAAGAAGTCCCGTTCGGCGTACAGAATTTCGAGAATTACGCGGGGCAGCTCATCGGAAAAAGTGAGGCAAAAATTGACGCAGTGTCAAACGCAACAATGACACGCGATGGGATCGTTGAGGCCGTCAGCAAAGCACTCAAAGCCGCAAAAGGTGAGTCAGCCAGCAACAATGCCCCCGTATCATTCACGCCGGGAGAATACACCGCCGAGGCAATTGGCTATAACGGGCCTGTTCATGTCCGCGCAAGATTCACCGCCGACAAGATGACAGAGCTTGAGGTTACAGCACACACTGAGACTCCTCACGTAGGGGATATAGCGTTCAGCATAATGATTCCCGAAATGATAGAGGCTAACGGCTCAGGGGTAGACGCTGTATCGGGCGCAACGTTCTCGACAAGGGCATTACGGAACGCCGTCAACAGTGCCGCAGAGAAAGCATCATGCACGAACATGGACGCGTTCAAGTCCGCAAAAGTCGAACACAAAGCAGGCAAGCCCGAAAAATATACGTATGACGTTGTAATCATCGGCGCGGGCGGAGCAGGAGTCGCGGCAGGAGCGCAGGCGGCTCAAGACGGGAATACAGTCCTAATCATCGAGAAAAACGCCGAGGCTGGCGGGAATACCCTCGTTTCCGGCGGTCAATATCAGTCTGTCATGCCCTATCTTGTGTGGGATCCGAAAAACCCGGACGCTACAACGGGAATTTACGCTTTCACAGGGCAGGAGTATCCCAAAGTCAAAAGCGTTCCCGGCTGTATCAATGAGCTGAAGATGATTCTGAATTGGAACGAAGCACCCTTTGACGAGAAATATTACGACACACATGAATATGTAGCAGGCGACGCGGCGGAACTCTCAAAGCACGGTGTTCACGCTGAATATTTGCCCGTCTTGAAGGCACTGAAGGACGAAATCCGCGAATATCTCGCATGGGCACAGCCTAAACTTGACGCGGGGACTCCTGAGAATCAGCTCGCGTTGTTCTCGACTCTCAATCTTCACATTTTCCAGACATATTACGGCGGACTCCGTCAGAGTGCAGACAAAAAGTCATGGATTTACGGCGATGTGAATCTCGTCAGCCAGTTCATAAATCAGGCGCAGGGTCTCAAAGAATGGCTTGAAGGAATGGGCGCAACTTTCCACGAGGACACACAGCAGACATTAATCGGCGCATTGTGGTACCGTGAGAATGAGTTTATCGGCGCGGAAGTTGACACGAACAATGACGGCACAAAGGAGAGCTTCCCGGGGCGATGGGGTACATACTTTGTCGCACCCCTCACGGCCATGTACAAAGCCAATCCCGCAAACCGTCTCATGCTACGAACAACCGCAACCGAACTCATCAAAGACGGCGGGCGCGTTATCGGCGTGAAGGCAAAACGCTATGACGGCACGGAGATTACAGCGTACGCGGCAAAGGGTGTAATAGTTGCGACAGGAGGATTCGCGGCAAACCTGAAAGAAGTTGTGAATGATAATGTCTACTGGTCGCCGGAATACGTAACAATGTCGACAAAGACAACGAACCGCT
Organism: Synergistaceae bacterium; assembly: GCA_017540085.1. Taxonomy (NCBI): domain Bacteria; kingdom Thermotogati; phylum Synergistota; class Synergistia; order Synergistales; family Synergistaceae; species Synergistaceae bacterium. Next base: position 97,755 of record JAFYBQ010000030.1, read on the forward strand.
CATCGCTTCAGGGCGACGGAATCACGATGGCCGAGAAAGCCGGAGCTGCCTCGACGGGAATGGGCTTCACTCAGATGATGCCGATTGCGTGGATCGACAACGGAAATTTAGCGTTCGGCGGGGGAAATTATGCCTGCTGGATCTCACCGATAACGGGACACAGGTTTGTTGACGAGGGATCAGAGCGCGATGTTCTGTCGCTTGCTGAGTTCAAAAACGGAATGGACTACAAGGGCAGCAAGGGAGTATTTCTTGAGTTCTACAACGTTGAGCAGAAGATGCCCGCGCCGACTCAGCTCCCCGAAACGGGCGACTACCCCGGACGCTACTACAGGCGCAAAATCTCGGAGCTTCCCGCATTGTTCGCGGAGTTGGGAGTGAAGGCAGATCCGAAAGTTGTGGAGGAGACAATCCGCAAATATGATCAGGCTGTAATGACCGGCTCAGAGTTTCCCGATGTCGGAAAAGCTATAGCCTCGCGCCCTGTCGGGAACGTTCAGAAGAATGCGGACGGCTCATATAACGTCAGCACCTACGACCTAGACAACACGGTGATGACAATTCGCCTCATGGCACCGAGCACACATCACACTATGGGCGGGATTGTTGTTGACGAGGGAAGGCACGTACTCACGTCAGCGGGCAGAATCATTCCGGGACTTTACGCGGCGGGCGAGGTTACCGGGGGCATTCACGGCGGGAATCGTCTCGGCGGGAACGCAATCACCGAAATTTTCGTGTCAGGAAGAATCGCGGCTCAGACTTTGAACGCTGAGAACAAGTAAAAATTTCCGGCTATAATTTAGCGGTCAGGCTCATTGCGGGCTTGGCCGTTAATTTTTCGGAGGGAGGGAATGACATGAAAAAGTTTGCGGCTATGATTATGTTATTGTTTTGATGTTCGGGCGCGTGGGCGACATGGAATTTATCCGGCAGTTCTGCTTCGATTGCTGACATGTCGGACGGGAAATCGGATTATTCCAACGCAAGGTTTTTCAGGTTCGCAATTGAGCTTGAGGATCCGGAAGTTCCTGTAACGGAGGAGATTGCGAAAGTCTCAGGAAGCCTCACAATTTCGGGAGGGAGATATTCATTCTGGAATGGGCGCGAAATGCAGAAAGTATCAGGCGATACAATGACATTCCCGTTTACGGAGGTTACCAACGTGCGTGACGGTTCAGTCATTTTCGAGATGCATGACAATAACGGCGATTTAGTGTATCTCATCCCTGAGAATGAGACAGGCTTGAACGGCGTAGATGTCTCGTGCCATTTCCCTGCGATGACTTCATTTGACGGAGCTGTGAATCTCGGAACTTTCCGCACGACTCAGGAGCAGCTGAATGAGTATGTACCCTACATTGAGTATGTCCGCGACGGCACAAAGGTAACGGGGCTTAAATATAGGTTAGTCGTAAGCTCTGACACTGAAACTGCGCTCCCTGCTGAAAATTACACAAACGTATTTTTCAACATATGGGGAACAAACTGGAACTTTCTCACATATACCAGCGAGGAGCCAAGTCCGGCGGATGGTAGGCTTTTGACCCCGGCGACACTGTAGAAGGCACTGTATCATTTGATGAGCCTGTAGAGGAGTCAAACATATGGGCGGCTGAGATTGGGGGCACCGATGGGATAATCGGCGATTACAACAGTAAGGCTTATAACTGGTACTTCTTCGACAACAAGCTGACACCGAATATTTACCTCTGGCGGCCTCACGATACACAGGCGCGTTTCATAAACGGCAAATCTTACTACAGGGGCGCAAAGTTTGTTGAAGTCGACATGTACATTGAAGCCGAGAATATTATCGCTGAGGCAAAATATTTCACGGACGAGGGAACAATCAGCATACCCGGCGGAGGATATACGATTGTTTCAGACGATGCTTTAGACGGCGTGTCATCAAAAACAGTGCTTGACAATGTAGCGTCAGGAAGGGATATGACGTTCGGCCTGAAAGTACATCCGTCAGTAAATCATCCGTCAGTAAGCGGGGGCAGCAAGAATTATATCGGCTCAACATTTATGGAATATGAGGTAACAGACGACAGCGGAAAGGCTGTAGCATTCACGGGCGGAGCTGAGACCGGGCTTAACGGGAGAAATATATCATGGACATTCCCGGCTGATTTGAGCATGGACGGAAGCGCAACACTGCCTAATTTCAAGTCTACAGCAGAACAGCTCGCGGGGATTGTTCCGTATGTTGAAGCAGTAAGCTCGGACGGAAATTTGACGGCGTTAAACTACAGGCTTGTTGCGTCAAATGACACCTCAACAGCTGTAACTCCCTCATACAGGACGGATTTCAGGTTCTATATTGAGTCGCGGGACTTTGAAGCAGGAAAGGCAGTCAGAATTTTCCGGGGCGACTGGCTGAACAACAGCTACAGCGGGACATTCACATTCAGCGAGCCTATACCGATGGAGCAGATCTACAACGTTCAAGTGAGACTGCGTTCATACGAGGACTCAAGGCGACCTGTTTACATCTGGCACTTCTTTATTGCTGAAGCCCTCGAAATCACAACAGCGACTCTCCCCGCCGCAACACAGAACGCTCCCTATACAGCGACCCTCGCGGCTAATCTCACTGGCGCAACGTGGTCTGTAATTTCAGGCTCGCTCCCCGATGGACTCACCCTCAGCACATCGGGGACAATCTCAGGCTCTCCCACGACGGCAGGGACATCAACATTCACCGTTAAGGCCGAGAAGGACTCACAGTCAGCGGAAAAACAGCTCTCAATCACCGTAAGCGCAACTCCCACAATCACAATCACGACAACGAGCCTTCCTTCAGGGACGCTGAACACGGCATACTCCGCAACACTCGCGGCAAGCATTACGGGCGCAAACTGGAGCGTGATTAGCGGGACTCTTCCTGCCGGATTATCGCTCAATTCCTCAACGGGCGTAATCTCAGGCACTCCGATAACCGCAGGCACTTCAACATTCACCGTAAGAGCGACATACAGCACAGCGAGCGCGGAAAAACAGTTCACAATCACAATCTCAGATATAACTCCTGTACCTGTTACAACGCTCACAATTACGACATCGAGTCTTCCCGACGGCACAGCAGGCACGGCATATTCGGCGACTCTCGCGGCGAATCTTTCGGGCGTAACGTGGTCTGTGATTTCCGGGACACTTCCTGCGGGACTCACTCTCAATTCCTCAACGGGCGCGATTACGGGTACACCAACAGCAGAGGGGACATCATCATTCACCGTAAGGGCTGTATCAGGATCACAGAGCGCGGAAAAATCATTCACCGTCAACATAGCTCAGGGGGTAATCGGCATTGGAGGCGGCACAAGCGGAGGCTGTGAGTCAGGGCTTTCGGTTTGCGGCCTGCTGCTTCTCGCAATCTTCCTCAAGAAACGTTAGCCCGCGCAGAGACATTACCCACAAAAAACCGGGACTCCCGAAAAGGAATCCCGGCTTTCTTTTGCCTTCTGTTACTTCTTTTCGATCTTCATGCAGTAGCCCGTAACTGTCAGCGCATATTCATCCGCGTTACTCTCCGTAATATTTCTGCCTGCCTGCGTGATTTTTGCGGGGGAGCAGGAGCCGTCAGCGTAGAAATATATTATCTCAGGCTCAAATTTCCAGCCGTCATCATCGGGGATATTCTTCATGCTGACATTCTGCCATTCGAGAATCACGGGGCGTTCTTTGTCTGTTCCGAGAAACGCGCTTATGCTGTCTTCTGCGACTTCTTTCTGCATGAGGGCTTCTGCAGTGATTACTCCGCGCTTTGCGGAAATATTTTCAGTCTTCACCGACAATCTTACGGGCGTTCCTGACAAAGCCATGTCAGACGCTTCCTCTATCAGCCGCTGTAATATTGCTGACGAAGGCTCAAAGTAAAACGAAATCCGCGGGAGCATTACTGACGCTGATATTCCTATGACCGCAAGAACTACGAGAATTTCCGCGAGAGTGAAGCCGCTGTGATTAGTCCTCGTTCGTGATGTCGGCATTGACTCCTTCTCCGCCTTCTTCACCGTCAGGGCCGTAGCTAGTTATTGTGATTCGTCCGTTCTGATTGCGGTATATGTACGGATTGCCCCATGGGTCATCGGGGACTTTCTTGAGGTAGCCGCCTTCCGCGTAACGTTTCGGGACTGGGCTTGTTGTCGGTGCTGTAACGAGAGCGTCAAGCCCCTGCTGTGTGGAGGGGTAGAAGCCGTTGTGCATCCTGTACATTTCGAGAGCGTCCTCAAGCGAGCGTATCTGAGTCGCCGCTGTAGTGCGCTGTGCTTCCGCTACCTGTGGGCCGATTCTGGGAACTACAAGAGCCGCAAGCAGTCCCAAAATTACAACGACAACCATAATTTCAATCAGCGTAAATCCTGAACGCCGCACTAACATTAACTTTCTTTCTTTCATTATTATTCCTCCTGTCAATATTTATCTCACTATACCAGCAAGGTCAAATACCGGCGTTAATATCGCAAGCACTATGAAGCCCACGCTGAAGCCCAGTATCAGAACCATCATCGGCTCCATCAATGTTGAAAGCCTTTCCATTCTTGTCTGTGCAATTTCGCGAGACTGCTCGGAAACGTTCGTAAGTGCCTCGGCAAGCTCCCCGCCCATTTCGCCGACTCTCACAACTGCTACAGTTTCCTCCGGCATTCCGATTTTCTCAAGTGCTTTGTCGAAACGGTGTCCGGCCTTTACCATTTCGGCAGCGTCTAACCATCTCTGAGTCTGAACGTCCATTGACGAGGCCATTTTCAGGGCTGATACAAGCGGTATTCCCGACTTCAGCAGGGTGCTTATGTGGGACATTACGAGGGCTAAATTAAGCTGGTCAGTTATCCCGCGCATGAACGGCAGTACTATTTTCCGCCCGGTGCGCTTCATCCATATGAACATCACCGCCAGCGCAAGCAATATCCAAAGGCCGTAACCGCTGAGGAAGTCCGACATTCCGATTAATATTCTTGTGGGCAGGGGCAGCGTCTGGTGCATGTCCTCGAAAAGCTCCGAAATTTTCGGCACAACATACGTAAGCATGAATGACACAACGCCGATTCCGACAACCGCCATCACTATGGGATACGTCATAGCCCCGCGAATTTTGCGCCGCAGGTCGTCCTCTAGCTTGAACTCGTCAGCGGCCTCATTCAGGACTGATATTAGCGTCCCGGACTGCTCGCCCGATTCTGCCACGCGCCATAAACTTTCACGGAATGCGCCTGACTCGGACAATGCTGTGTGGAATTTGCGCCCTCCCTCAACTTCGGCAAGCAATTTTTCCATCACCGGCTTCATGTTCCTGTCTCTTGCCTGCCGAGACATTATGCGGAGGCAGTCTGCTAACGGGAGTCCCGATTTCAGGTAAGACGCAAGGCTCCGGCAGAAAAATATATGCTGGTCTAACGGAAGGAGCTTGATTTTTGCGGTTCGCCCGCTCTTTTTGTCCTCAGCTATTTTCACGTCAACAACAACAATCCCGCGTTCTGTGAGGCGGTCAACAGCCTGAATTGATGAGGCGGCCTCTATTGTTCCCTTTGCTGTTTTGCCCTTTGCGTCATATCCTGTGTAGCTGAAATATGGCATGTCTAATCCTCTCCGGCAACCCGTGCAAGCTCATCGGGGGAAGTCAGCCCGGACTGAACAGCGGAAAGCCCGATTTCCCACAGCGTTTTGAACCCTGACTCACGCGCTATTTCACGGAGCTTTGAAGCAGGTGCGCCGGATACAAATGCTTCCTGTATAGCCTCATTTATCACAAACTGCTCGTAAAGTCCCACGCGCCCGCGGTAGCCGGTATTATGACACTCAGAACACCCCACAGGCTCAAACGCCCGCGACAATCCCTGTTTCTGCATCATGGCCGGGGGAGTAATCTCGCGCCTGCAGTGAGGGCATAATCTCCGGGCAAGTCTCTGCGCCACTGTGCCAATCATACAGCTTGCGGCCAAGTACGGCTCTATTCCCATGTCTACAAGACGGATTATCGCGCTGATTGAGTCATTCGTGTGAAGGGTTGACAGCACTAAATGCCCCGTCAGTGATGCCTGAACGCCGATATGCGCCGTCTCAAAGTCTCTCATCTCTCCTATCATCACGATGTCGGGATCTTGTCTCAGGATTGAGCGCAATGCTGACGCGAATGTTACGCCGGCTTTCTCGTTCACCTGTATCTGACTTACTCCGGGGAGGGCATATTCTACGGGGTCTTCTACTGTGATTATGTTTACCTGCGGGCTTGCGAGTGCCTGAAGTATAGCGTAAAGGCTGGTTGACTTCCCGCTTCCTGTAGGGCCGGTGAACAGTATCATTCCGTGAGGGTGATGGATTAATTCGTTCATGATTTCACGCTCGCGCTTCTCCATGCCCAAATCTGAGAGCGTCAATAATCCGTGTCCTTTGTCTAAGAGCCTCATAGCTATGCGCTCCCCGTACTGTGTCGGCACAAGCCCTACGCGGACATCAACCGCCCTGTCCCCTACTGTTATTCCTATTCTGCCGTCCTGCGGGGACATGTGTTCGGCTATGTCCATTCGGCTCATGACTTTTATTCGGCTCGTCAGCGGTGCCTGATTCGAGCGGGGAAGCCTCAGCCTGTCCTGCAATACTCCGTCTATCCTGAAGCGGATTAACACCTCATCTTCATACGGTTCTACGTGAATATCTGTAGCACGCTGCCTCAATGCGTCAACAAAAAGACCGTTCACAAGGCGTATGACAGGAACGTCAACAGAGTCGCTCAAAACATCCTCGCGGGTTAGGTCGTCAATGTCGTCTATCCCCTCGATATTCTTGGCGGCCTCATCAGCTGCAACGCTCCGCAAGTCGTACAATGTCCGCAGAAGCTCGCTGATTTCCTTCTCGTCTCGGATTTCAACATCTACAGGGTATCCCAGCGCAACGCCTAACATCTGCGCTTTCGGGTATGCGTCAAAATTCACAGCCCCGATTATCATAACGCCGTCTTCTATTCGGAGAGGGACTATTTTCGCCTGCCGCAATATATCAAGTCCCATTCCTTCAGGAAGGAGGCTTGAGACCTCTTTAGCTTCAGGCAAAGGAGGCAGGGTCTCAGCTCCGGGATTTTCACCTGCGTGTGAGGCTTCTTCTGTTACGGGGGATTTCTCCAGTTCAGCGGGCATTTTACTTCCTCCGCAAACTTTTCTGATACAACTGCCGGAAGCGTATATCAACGTCCGCTTCAACAGGGCTTACATCAACGCTCAATAACTCGCGCCGGGCTTTTTCCGGCATGACGCTGGCAAATCCCAAGTCCCCGGAAACATACACTGACGCAAATCCGGAGGCCGACATTGTAGCGTGCCTCATCTCTGAGGGGTCTTCTATTATCTGCGGTGTAAGGAATATAACAAAGTCTATTTTCTCCTTTTCCTTTGAGATACTTTTGAACAGCCCCCCGATTAACGGAATGTATGCGAGTCCCGGCACTTTCTTTGTGAGTGAGCGTTCTGTCTCCTTTATCATTCCGCCGAGAATTATTGTCTCGCCGTCTCCGACTACTACAGACGTATTCACCTCACGCTTTGACGTGCGCGGGGTAGGGTCTCCGGGAGCTGTCAATACGTCCTCAGTAGTCTGCTTTATGTCCATCGCTACAAGGTTTCCGCTTCTGATGTGAGGCGTTACCGTCAGGGTTAATCCTGTGTCCTTGTAGTCTACATTCGTCTGCACCGCTGAAGGGTTCGACAAGTCAGATGTCGTGCCTTTCATTACGGGGATAACCTGCCCGACTTGGAACGAGCTTTCTTTGTTGTCCGTACACATCAAACGGGGGACTGAGAGAACATTAACCGCGTTATACTTCTTCAGCATGTTGATTGTCGCGTACATTAACGCCATAGGGTTATAGTTCGTAACGCTGTAGGTTGAGCCGCCTCGCTCTAAAAGCTCCTCGCGCTTTGACAGGTCATTGAACCACTGCATGAATGTTGAAGGCACTGAGCTTTCTCCGAGCGACATATTTCCGCCTATCAATAAATCATCAAACATCATGCCGCCGACCATGTTCCAATCTATGCCCTGATTTTCGAGGTTGGTAACGTTGATTTCAGCGATAAAGCCGCGCAGTAATATCTGCTTGGGCTGAATGTCGATTGCGTCAAGAATGGGAACAAGGCTGTCAAATTGCCTCTGTGTCGCCGCAAATATGAGGCTGTTTGTGGCAACGTCAGGTACTACCGTAGCCGGGAATCTCGCCGCGTCAGCTCCCAGCATTGTGGCTGTTGAGGTTAATACTTTGGCGACCTGCTCGGAGGCGGCTGTAGCGTCAATGTTCTTGAGCCTGTATATATGGAAGTCGCCTATTTTGCTGTCCACGTCCAAATCGGTTATGATTTTCGCTGCTCTGTCCACTGCCGCGGAGCTTCCCACGACAACAACCTTCTTGCTTGGCGCGTCGGCTATGGCGTTTACCCCTTGTAGAGGCCCGTTTGCCCCTGCTATGGCGTTTAGCTGGGCGGCGACTGTGGCGGGGTCTCCGTATTTCAGCTCAAACGTACGCGATATTCTCGCGCTTCCGGGAGTGTCAAGTCGGCGGATAAGCTCCATTCCCTTGCGGACATCCGTAGCACGTCCCTGAAGCAGTATGTCGCGCCCGTTTCCCACGGGGATTGCCATCAATGAAGGGCCAAATGACTGCTGGAGAGCCGGCACTATGCTTTCAAGAGTTACATAATCTATCGGCACTATATATGTTACTGTCTCCTCGCCGAAACTTGGGCCGGACTTGCTTCGGTATACATTCGGGGAAGGGCTGTTCCCTCCCTGCCTCACTATTGAGTAGCTGCCCATGTTCTGAAGCGAGAAATTATACATCTGCAAGGTTGACAGCATTATTTCGCGGCTTTCGCGGACTGTTACGGGGTGAGGGGAAATTATTGTTATCTTGCTTGAAATATTTGGAGGCACTATAAAATTCTCCTGCAATACTTCCGACATGAAGCGCATGAAACGCACTAAATCCATGTCTTTGAAGTTGAACTGCACAAGCCCTGAACGCCTCATTTCCTGTGCCGCCAATAATAAGTCCTGCTCCTCTTCAGCGGTCATTGTATTTCCTGAGCCTGACTGCGCCGGGGTGTTAGCCTGTGCGGGAACTCGCCTTGTCGCCCCGTCCGCGTTTGATGACAGCATTAATATTAACGCGCATATATATATACTTTTCCTGACGTACAATATCTCAGCATCTCCCGTCATGTTATTGCGGTTATTGTAACATGCTTCACTCTGTTACGTAGATTTCCGCGCTCCGTCCTCCGTCTGTTGTTACTGTAACTTTCCTGTATTTAAGCTCGAAATCACCTATCGGGACTGAGTCATCTTCAGCGCGCCAAGAGTAGCCCTTCTTGTCATCAGTTCCGCTTGAAGGCATTTCCGCGTCTATCCTGAAACGCAGCCATACTTCCTGAGCGGCGGAAAGGAGTTCGCGCTCACCCTCTATTTCACCGAGCAGCCTGTATGACATCGCTATGAGCCGGAAACCCGCAGTAATCACAAGGCCGGCTACGGCAGTCGCAACAAGCACTTCCATCAGCGTGAAGGCTTTTCGGCGCATTATTTCACCACGTAGCGCAGGGCTGTGTTCTTTCCCCCGCGTGTTACTTCAACGTCAAAGCGTTCGCTTGACATCAGGGAGTTTATGGAGTTAGCTATGTCTCCCATGTTCGTAAACGGTATGCCGTTCACTGAGCGGATTATGTCTCCGCGCTGGACTCCCAGGCGTTTTAGCAGGCTGTCGTTCTGTATCCACTGAACCTCTAATCCTCCGGCTTTCTCATTTGGGCGCATTCGTATTCGTTTCAGCTCGTCAAATGGATTCTGGACGAGGTTGCTGACCATTTCGCCGGGTATCTGCCCTTCCTGATCCGGGGCGGCGGCTACGATATTCCCGGTCTGTTTCGGCTCTTCAGGCTTTCGGAACGGTGTCGGCTGCTTAGGGGCGGTAACTTTGGGCTGTCCTGCGTCAGCTATAGGGCCGTAGATTATGTATTTCTTCACGGGTGGTTCGTCTCCCCTCCTGAAGGTCGCGTCAGTGTAAGAGACTGCGGCCAGCTTGTAGCCCTCTGTCTGTCGGCCTATGAGGATAAGTTTCAGGCTTCCGTTGAGTTCGCACCATGCACCTATGCCGGGAAGAGTCCCGCGCAGGATTAAGCCGGCTAACTTTGTGTCAGTCTCCTCTGCGGGGGCGGGGTCAGCGGGCGGGGTATCTGGTGCGGGCGGGGCAGGAGTGTCAGTTTTCTGCGGTGAAATCTTGAACGGGTTAGACGACAGGAATTTTTCGAGGCTTCGGGCTTCGGGGGCTGTCCTGTCCGCCTGTCGGGGGGCTGTTACTGCTGAATTGCTCTGCCCAACGGAGCCGGAAAGATACTCAAAGAGATATGACAGTCCTGCGTCGGCGAGGCTTCCCGATGAAAATCCAAGCACTGCGGGAAGTAATATCATCCATAGAGCATTGAGCTTAGGGGATTTGTTCATTCTCAATTCCTCCTCAGATACCATTTATCGCCCTCCTGCACAAGCGGGAGAAAGTTGCGGAGAAGACTCATGTTCCTCGACATCTCTTCAGGGACATCAAAGCGGGCATTAGCGCGGGTTATTCTCATGTTTGAAGGGCTGACCGCTATATAGCCGTCAAGTGATATTTCGCCGTCTGTGTGCAGGTTCTCCAGCGTTATTTCACGTCCAGCAGTCAGAAGAAAACCCCCTGAGCCGAAATTCATTGCAGAGCCTAAACGCGCCCCCGCCCCCTTGAAGGTTATATCACATACAGGGGCTATACTCAGGAGGCTTGACGCTATATCGGGCTTTATTGTTACTGAGCCGGCAGAGATATTCACCATCCCGGACAGAGCTAGGTTTGAGACTGTGAAGCCGCCGTTTTCACCTGAGACATCAGAATATGACAGCCTCATTCCCATGCGCTGAAGACGGTCTGCCGCCATTGACAGCGCGAAAGTCCCGGCCTCCCGCCACGGAAGAAATATGTACAATGATATTATGAATGCCGCTGTGAATATTATTGCTTTTATTGATGTTGTTATTATGCGTTTCATGATTATTTTGACGGTCCTATTATTGCTGACACTGTGAGCAGTCTTTCTTTTCCGCTCGGCATTGCTCTTATCTCGGCGGCTATGAATTTCACGCCTCTTGAGGACAACTGTTTCTGAAGCTCGGCTAACTCTTCTGCGTAGAGCCTATTTATCTCTACTGACTGATTGCGGCCGTCAGGGGTTATCCTGTTTACGCGGCTTCCGAGAGACATAGCCTCTGACACTGCTGCAAACACTGCCGCCACATCGATATTACCGCCGGACATATCAGCCCGCGGGGACAGCGATTTGTACTCATCTGCGAGAGTCAACAGAGTCCCGAATCTATCCTGAGCCGATTTAAGCCGGGACTGTGCGCCTGAGTTAAGCACCCATACCTGCCACACTGACAGCCATATCACCGCCGCCGCAAAAAACAGCACCGCAAATTTCACGCTCCCGGCAGCCTCCCCGCGCATTACACTGCGTACATCAGCAAAAATTCTGTCCATAATATAATTCACCACCTTATACGCAAATCAAAACGATAACCAATCCCGGAAACAAATTGAGTGTTGTCGACCTGAACCATGTTAGCACGTTCCTCCCATGCCCGGCGGAAATTCAGTGCCGCTGTCATGTCTGAGGCTGTCCCGGTGCAGTCTATGCCGTCAGCATTGTAGCGCATAATATCGACTGTAATCCCCTCTGATGATGAGTACACCGCGCCCATGTCCGATAATACTTCCTCAAGACTGTGCCCGCTGTCCTCAGTGCCTCGGAGTGAGGCTATCCTGTCCCGCGCCAAAGTTACGGGGTTAGATATGCGCCCCTGCCGCGAAGGGTCGAATGTCTCGCGGTAAAACGTCTCGGCTCTGACCCGCTCACGGTCAATCACGGATTCGGAATGATACCATCTCAGGAGCTGCCCGCAAAGCATTATCACGCCGGAAACTGACAGCCACAACAATATACGGCTGAAGCGCGACAATGTACGCTCAAGATCCCGCGCTCCCTCAAGAACAGAACGCGAAAGATTTACACCTGCTATCCACGGGCATATTCTCACGCTCTCGGTGATAATGTCTGCTATATCGTAACCGCCTGCCGCGGCATTGATGACAAAATTCCCGCCTCGGTTAAAATTTTGGGCGGCGCAGTATGAGTCGTAAAATGACATCTCCCGCAGCTCGGAATCGTCATCTGAACGTTTTTTCCATCGGTACATCACCGGGATAAAATTCTGCCACAGAATCGAGCATATATTCTCCTCGTCAGCCCACATTGTAACGCCAAAGCCGCCGAAATCTGAAAGCCCCGACACAAGCGGCAAGGGTGAAGGCCATGTGTTTCCTGACGGGGGGAAGTCAAGCTCCGACGGGGACACGTACCACGCAATGCCATCGGAGGAACGCCCTTTTTGCGACAATGTTACCGGGAATATTTCGACTCCTCCGCCGGCTGTGTAGGGCTGTGCCTGAAGCCTGAGAGCGTCCGATATTTTTCCGGCGTTCTGGAACGGAAAAGAAAACTCTTCTACGGCCAATGATTTCATAGGAGCTAGGGTTACGGAATTTTTTGCACCGTTTCCGGCCATGATACGGACAGTCGGCCCGGGTGCTTGGCCGGGGGATGTGTCATCAGGATTCGGGGCCGATGACGGATATATAACGCGCCGTATTTCCGCTGAGGAATAATCACGCACCCTGCTCCCTAATGAAAATATATTCATGTCTAAGACTCCTCCCATTTCACTATCTGCTTTGCTGTGCGGTCATATATAACGCTGAAGGACATTGCCCCGCCGTTTTCACTGCCGCCTGCGCTCTCAAGCCTTATGGAAAAATAGCGGCTCTTGAACCCTGCTATGTTCATTATCTGGTTTGATGTCCTTGCACTTGCTCCGGGGATTTTGCGTATATCACTGAGGCTGGTTATTGCATTCTCCGTGCGATGTTCGGCTATGCTCTGTGCGACTCCGCCTGCGTCAAGTCCGGGTATAAGCTCCATCACATGAACGGGGGCTACATTGAGGTTTATTTTGCCGTCGCTGTACACGGTGCAATAGTCAGCAAGACCCATTTCACCGCCTGAGCCGTAAAGTATCTCCGGCGTTATGTCAGGGCTTAATATTAACATTTCGGAGAGGTCATAGGGGGGGCGGTTGAGGTAATATTTCTCCTCGCGGCTTCCTACGCGGGGGCGTGTGTTCTTGTCGAGGAAATCAAGCGTAATCATCTCAAGATCGCGGTGATGGAGCTTGTCCCACATCTGCCGCCAAGGCTCTGATAATTCGCGGCGCATTGTGTTTCCGTCAGGCAGGAATATATTACGCAGGGGGATTTTGTCATCGAGCGGCGTTACCTGTACAACCCATATACCCATTCCGGGGAGAGCGAACACAAAGGGCTGATACCATCTGTGCGCGGGGCTGTCGCTGTTGGCCTGTGAGCTTAACTCGGCTGTCAGTGATATTATTGACGACACTATTACATGAGCCATGCTCCGGGCTGAGAGCTTCATTAGCTGGCCGCCTGACGAACGAGCCTGCCTGCGTACAAAAAGCGTGAAGGCTGTCGCGCATGATATGAGCAGAACGCCAAGCATAAGAACGCTCACAAGAATGAAGCCTTTACGGGAATGTGATATATGTCCGGGCATTACTGCTTTCACCTCTGCCAATCTCTATGAATACGCCTGCGGGAAGAGAGCCGGAATATTCTTTCCTGTTGTCATCCTCGCGCTCATTTGTCGGTATCTCAACGCGGAACTCATTTACACCGGGAAGCACTAACTGAGCTTCTTCGGGGTTCAGCTTTTCCGGGTCAATCTCTGATGGCTCGGCATTGGGAATTATCCATCTGTAAAGTCCCGGGATAATATCGCCGTGAAGAATGCCGCCCTCCGCAACCTTGTAGACTGCCGCACCGGAGGTCATATTCTGCATGGCCGGGGCAGTTGTCATTACCATCAAAATATCGTCAGCGTTGCCGCCGGGAGCCTCATGATCTTTCACCGTCAGCGCGGAAGGACTCAGCCTCATTGCGGAAAACATATCACGCGCCATGAAGTCAATCGCAAGAGACATTGCAGCAGTATCAGTGTATTCCCGCCTCGCGTCAATAACACGTCTCACCGTAACAGCAACAGGCGCAAGAGCCAGAGCTGAGAGAATGCCCGCAATCATAACGGCGACAAGTATCTCAATCAGTGTAAAGCCGCGCTTACTTGTCATCACTGCCGGGACCGTTCAGCAAAAGAAGGGCGCGCACTGTCCTTCCGGATGCATCTCGCTGAGGAATACGCTTGAGATGATATTCACCCGGACGGAAATATGACGCTATTTCACGCAGGGCCGGCTCTATCTGGTAACGCTGTGCAAAATTCAGCAGGCGCGATATGTCTTCCGAGTGAGGCTCTCTCTGGAACTGAGACCACAATATATTGAAGCCGCGCAGTAGCATTTCAGGGTTATTTCTCTGTTCGCCTGCCTGCATATAGTGCCAGCCTATGTTACGCATTGTGTCTTCCCTCACTATAGGGTGCTTTTCCGCCTCGTTAAGGTAATGCAGCTGAAGATGCTCATTGTTTGTGGAAAGTGCCTGCCTCAATACGTAGTTTCCGTAAATGCCGCTTGATATGTATATACAGCCTGCTATTGACGAGACTATGCAGAATGCTCCGGTTAATTTTCTTGCTGACGGAGATTTGAGAATGCTGAATGATAATCTCTCAGGGAAAAATTCACGGTTCGACAGCGCAAAAGCTAGGGCAAGCCATACCATATTTTCAATGCGGTGAAAAGGACGGGTGAAAACGGCGCAGAATGTTATCAAAGTTACAAGCGATACAGCCCATACCCAATTTGTATCAGGCTCAGAATTTCCGCCCGCAGTTATGGAATGTCTGCCGCGTATCAGCCCTCTTAGTGCCGGGATTAGCCACACAACCCACATCAGCAGAAGCAACATTCCTCCGATTACGCCGCCTTCGCAGAAAAATTGCAGGAACTCATTATGCGCCCAGTGAGTATATTGCCACCTGTACCACAACGGAGCATTAAAACGCCTGAAGCCCTCGCGCTGTCCTTCAAGATAATGCCATTTGTACTGGCCTATTCCGACTCCTTCGGGGTGTTCGAGGAACATTGCGTAGCTTGTCGCCCAAATTCCGCGCCTGTTTCCGATGTTCTCGGCGTTGCGGATTATGTCGGCGGTCTTGTCGACTATCTGCTCTGACCGGGGGGAATAAAGCGAGGCCCAGAAAACGCACAATATTACCATCAGCACAGCAGTGAAACGGATTGCGTATGAGCGGGCGAACTTCCACAGAGTAACAGAAAGCATTACCAGCAGACCTAGTGTCAGTGCTATTGTGGCTGAACGGCTCGTGGAGTTCATAAGCCCCCAGAAATTTACGGCGGTCATAATCAGTACTGAGACCGAGAATATATTGCGCCTTCCTGTTACCAATGCCGCCGCTAGGAGAAGTGCCGCTGCTATTCCGAGAAGGACGCTTGAGAGGGTTACGGCATACTTCAGGATGATTACGGAAAGGGAGACGAAAACGGCAGGGAGTATCGCTTTCCGGCCATGCTCTGAAGGATCATGCCTCCATGCGTCATAGGCGTACAGGTAAACGCCCCCTAAGACTGCCACCGCAACCCAAAGACCGAACATATTTTGCTGGGCTGTATTGCCGATGTAGTTTCCCGGCGTAGGAAGAATTATATTGCTGAAACGCCGAAAATCCGCGAACATTGTCCCGTCAAGAAAGGAAAAATTATTCAGGCCGCGTATTTGAAGCTCGGCAAAAAGCACATTCACAGAGGCATTTATACTCCCTATAAGAAGGACAGGGCGAAGACCCCATTCAGGGAATGATGACGCGCTCAGGACATAGAACACCCACACAGTAGCAAAGCACACCATCTCAAGACACCATGCTGTAGGCGACATTATATTTACCCACAGGGGCATCAGCAAGCAGTAAACCAGAATCGCAAGCCATATCAACGCGAAAAGGTCAAGCCTTACGCGCACTCTTTCAGAGCCGTAGCGCATTACTCTCCAGCCTGCGATTAACAGAGCAATGGCTGCGGGGACTCCGGCGGCTGTCCATTTCAGAATGTGCAGTGTGTCAGCGAAAAGAATACCCGAATATATCAGGTTAGGCGCACCGAGAGACACTAGCCACAGAGGAAGCAAAATATATTCAGGCACAAGCGGCAGGGGCTTGTATTTCTCCGGCACTTTTTTCGCGGGGGGAAAATTGTCTTTCTTCATTATTGTGAGGTCTCCTTACTGGATTAAAGCATATCTCTCAACGGGGGCAAAGCTGTCTGTGAACGCGGGAACAACGCTGTCCGGCGTGAAAGGCTGAAGCCACTGGTGCGACAGAAGAGAGGAATATTTGCCGTTCGGCTCTGACGTTGAAGGTACGAAATCCCCGGCCACAAGCATTATGTTCTGCAAGGCTCCGGCGTATTTCGGCTCCGGGGCATTGGCGGGGAATATCATCATTGTTCCGAACGACTGCGAGAACGCTTTGTATATTCCGTGAAACACCCCTGATTTAGGGCCGTATACTGACGATATTATATTGACGACAAGAACGCCCCCCGGCTTCAGGAGGGAATGCAGTCTTTCTCCTGCTTCTACTGTGGCGAGCTGAAACGGTATCACCGTCGCCGAGTTGAACGTGTCCATGAATATAACATCGTATGATTCTATTCCGCTGTACTGTGAGCGGTTCAGGAATGTGCGTGCGTCCTCATGGTAAATTCTCATGCGCGGATGGTCTTCGAGGGCAAAATATTTCCGGGCTGTCTCGGTTACTCCGGGGTCAAGCTCCACAACATCAATCGATGCTCCAGGGCGTTCTGATATTATGTGCTTGGGAACGCAGTACCCCCCTCCGCCGAGCATTAATACTCTTGTTGCTGACGGATTGTAGTGAAACGCGAGGTCATAAAATTTCGTGTAATCGCTCACTAATTCATTCGGGCTGTCGACATACATCAAAGACTGCGCCGCGTCAGGATCAGTTATCATTATGCGGACGCGCCTGCCGTTTCTGCGGTCTATGCTCTCGGCTATGGTTATGTGATTATACTGCGTGTCTATATGCTCGCCTACGGGCGAATATGGAAGGCCGAGCTTCAGCGCGCACACTGTGCTGCCGGAAACAGCGAAAAACACTATCCCCGCTATGATTTTGCGCCATGCCCCCGTGTAGACAAGAACAGAAAGAAGAGCCGCTATACTTGCCACTATCATTAGTATCACGCCGGAAGGGAAAAGCGATATAAGCACGAACCCGCCTAGGAATGTACCCAGTATGCTCCCGGCACTGTTCAGGGCTGACAGCCGACCCACAACAGCCCCCGAACCGCTCACGCTCTGAAGTGCGAGTCGGGCGCAGAAGGGCTGAACCATCCCGAAAAGAAGGCTTGAAGGCGCGAATATCGACACGGCTGAATATACGCTTGAGACGTACAAATTAACCCGCATGTCCTGTATCCCGGTGAGTATGTAGTTGCTGGCGAATGCTGTTGACGCTGTTATGACCGCCGCCGCCATCAGTATGCGCCCAAGAATTTTGGCCTCCGGGCGTTTGTCCGCCAAAGCTCCGCCCAGCCAGCTGCCCAGACAAAGCGAGGTCATTATTATTCCTATTAAGGCTGTCCACACGATTAACGATGTGCCGAAAAACGGTGCCACGAGTCTTGAGCCGGCCAGCTCCAATATCATTGTGGCACATCCGCTCATGAATGATACGGCCTGAAGGCGGGCTTGTATTTTCGTTCGGTTTATTGTAATCAGCTCCCTTTTTTGATGTCTATTTTACTTCTTGTAAGTATCAGGCATAAACAGCAGAAATACCGCGAATAATTCAAGTCGCCCCGCAAGCATACAGAATGACATTAGCCACTTCACGCCCTCAGGAAGCCAGGCGAAATTCTCCACAGCACCGAGACGCGACAATCCCGGGCCTACATTGCTTAGGCAGGTTAGTATCCCGGTGAACGCTGTCAGAAGGTCTATTCCGTATGCCGCTGTGATTAATGTCCCGGCGAAAAGTGTCGCCATGTACAGCGCAAAGAATGCCACAGATGAGCCTATTGTCGCCAATGGAATCGGACGGCCGTCCATGCGCGGAGTGATTACCGCCCTAGGATGGAGCAGCTTGCGGGCTTCCGCTTTCATTACACGTGCTATTATGATGAATCTTGAGACTTTGCACCCGCCCCCGGTTGAACCTCCCGACGCGCCTATGAACATTAGTATTATTATTATGCACTTTGCTGCCTCCGGCCATTTGTCGTAGTCATCAACAATAAATCCCGTTGTTGTCATCACGCTCACGACATGAAACGCCGCACTCCTCAAAATATTCTCAAACCCGGAAAGACTGCCGGACAAATAAAGGCATAAGGCTATGGCAAATGCTGAAAGAACAGCCGCTGACACGTAGCCCCTAAGCTCCTCATCAGAAAATATTTCATGAAATTTTTTCTGCGGCAGAAGAAAGTACAGCGAGAAGTTTATCCCGGAGAGAAACATGAATATTATTATCACCCATTGAATATAAGGGCTTGTGAAATATGCTATGGAGTTGTCCTTTGTCGAAAATCCCCCTGTAGCAATAGTACTGCATGAATGACAGAATGCGTCAAACAATGACATTCCCCCGGCCATGAGCAATATTGTTTCCGAGACTGTCAGGAATATATACGCGCTCCATAAATATATTGCTGTCTGATGAAGTCTAGGTGTTAATTTCCCGGCAGTTACTCCGGGGACTTCAGCCTTGTACATTTCCATTCCCGAAACGCCGAGAAACGGAAACACCGCTAGGCTTAGGACTATAATACCCATTCCGCCCATCCAGTGAGTGAGAGACCGCCACAGCAATATACCGCGGGGCAGGGATTCTATTTCCGAGAAGATTGTCGCGCCCGTTGTCGTGAAGCCGCTCATCGTCTCAAAGAATGCATCAGCAAATGAAGGAACACAGCCCGATATATAGAACGGCAAAGCACCTATCACAGAAGCCGCCGCCCATGAATAGCCCGTAACGCAAAGGCCCTCGCGTATTCCCATGTCCCCGGGATTCGGGTCGTGTGTCATGAAAATTATCACTGTGCTAAAAGTTATGCCAACGAAAAACGACAGGGCAAAGTCGTCAGCGTCATGCGTACCGTCATAAATAGCCGTCAATAGGGGAAGTACCATCATACATGACACCGTGAGGCACACATACGCCAGTGAACGCAGTACGGGCTTAACCTTCATGGCTGTAACTTGCTCCGAACAAAACCGCCGCGGCGGGCATAATCTCAGTGAGCGCGAACAAAATAACATGGTCGCCGGGTAACAGCTCGGTAGCTCCTGTAGGCAGGAGAACGTCATTACCCCGCCCGATTAACGCGACTACAGCACCCTTTCGGAGTTTTATCTGTGCAAGCGTCCGGCCGCAAAGGGGGACTTCAGGAGACAATACCGCTTCAAGCATTTCAGCTCCGATTTTCTCTATCATGCTGTAGGCTGAGGCATGATCTTTGTACCTTACGTACCTAAGTATTACATTGGCGAGTGAAATATTTGGGTCAACTATCGCGTCTACGGGTATTATTTCGCTGAGTGCCTGATAATCTCTGCGCCGTGCAACCGCTATTGATTTCTTAGCTCCCATCTTCCGCGCCATAGCTGAGTATATTATGTTAATCTCGTCAGAGTCGGTAGCGCATATATATGCCTCCGCGCCGTCTATGCCTTCCTCGGCGAGAGTCCTGCTGTCCGCTCCGTCAGTGTTCAGCACTAAATATTCACCGAACTGTTCGGAAAGCCTTTCGCATCGCTGCCTGTCGCTGTCGATAATACGCAGGCTCATTCCGCTGAAATCACGCTTTATCATCAGTGCTATCTGAGTACCCAGTTTTCCGCCGCCGACTATGAATATTTTTCCCTCATCACGCTTTGCGGTGCTTCCGGGCTGGAAAAGCTCCTGCATACGCGCAAGACTCTTCTTGTACGTTACAGCCCAGCAGACATCGCCGGAATGAAGCACTGTTGCGCCGTTGGGAACGCCTGATGTCCCGCCGTCATGCTCAACATAAACCAAAACGGCCATGAGGTCAGGGAACTTAGTCCGCAAATCCTTCAGCATTACGCCGTCAAGCGGGGAGTTCTGCGCTATTCTTAGGGTGTACAGCGCGGCGCGTCCTCCGAGAAGCTCCGCCGTATGCGTGGCACCCCGGACTTCTATCAACCCCGTTATTTCACGCGCTATTGATCGTTCAGGGGAAATCATCGCGTCTATTCCCAGCTTCCGCCCCCAGTCCAATGTGTCAGTAAACTCTAGGCTTCTTGCTCTGGCTATCACCTGCGGGACTCCCGCTGAATGTGCTATCCAGCAGGAAAGCATATTTACTTCATCACGGTTTGTGCAGGCTATGAGCATGTCGACAGAGCCGCCCGGCACAATTCCGGCCTGAGCCAAAACCTGCGGGCGCGCACCGTTCCCGCGAATTATTACAGCGTCTAACTCCTCTCCTGCCGCTTCTGCTGAGGCAGGATTGTTTTCCACAAGCCATATGTTGAACCCATCAGAAGATAATCTCCTTGCCACGCTCCGGCCGACTTCACCGGCTCCAACGATTACGATATTCCCGGGCACTGACTCTCATCTCCATTCACATAAAAATCTTGCTGACGGTTTTTTTGTTGACGGGGAAGACTGCCGCTTAACCTCGTACAATAAAATATTTCTCTCCTCGTCTGACTGTGCCTCAAGCGTTATTGTCTCGCCGAGTCTGGCACCTGAACGGAAAGAGGCGCATACTGTCTTCAGCGGACGGGCTAACATTTCTGCGGGCGACATGTCATATATCCACTCGAAATATGCCGCGTTGTTTGCGTGGCCGTTATAATCTGCGTCATGATACCTTACGGGGAAAATTTCGGTATGCGTTATTGCCGAAAGGGGCGGAATTTCCATAAAGTCCGGGGATATTTCCTGATTGTCGCGGGATGTTATGCCGGGGATATGCGCCAAGGGTTTCACGGGGCGGCCGCTTCTAACGTCAGCAAGAAGCCAGCTTGTTTTAGCCGCAGCAAAATCAGTCTCAAACATTCTCAGCGTGTTATAGCCGTGATTAGGGTCATGATATGTCCGCAGGGTAAACGTATCATCAAGCATGGGCATATTACCCGTGAAATTTATCTCGTACCTTGCCACTACCCACGCATAGCCCCTCGAATATAATTCCGTCGCTGTACCTTCAATATCTTCAACAGCCATCCCGGCCGTGTCCTGAAAGTAATCAAGAAGGCTGCGCAGCTTTATGCGCCCGTCAGCAGACACATCAGACGGCATCACCTTTATGTCGCGGGCGTACATTTATTCCCTCCGTATTGAGATGCTCTCAGCGTGGCCGGACAAACCCTCAGAAGCCGCAAAGCTCTCTATGCTCCGGGAAACACGCGATAATTCAGCCTCAGAATAATATACATACTGCTGTCTTGTTACGAAATCGCTGACGGAAAGAGGGCTTGAGAAACGCGCCGTACCCATCGTAGGAAGTATATGATTCACTCCCGCCCAATAATCGCCAAGTGCCTCCGGGGAATTGCGCCCTATGAATATGCTTCCGGCTCTGCGAATGTATGTCATGTACTCGAACGGATTATCCACGCAAAGTTCAAGATGTTCGGGAGCGTAATCATTAGCGATGTCCGCCGCGTCATATATATTTTTCACGAGGATTATTGCTCCATTGCTGTCGATTGATTTGCGCGCTGTGTCATAGCGGGGTAGTTTCGGGAGACGGTTTTCTATCTCACAGCTTACTGCCTGAGCCATTCTGCGCGAGGGTGTTAGGAGAACCGCTGAGGCGTTCGGGTCGTGTTCGGCCTGTGCTAACATGTCGGCGGCTATATGCGCGGGGTAATTATTCTTGTCGGCTATTATCATTATTTCGCTTGGGCCGGCTGTCATGTCTATTCCTACGTCGCCGGATACCTGCCGTTTTGCCTCTGCAACGTATATATTTCCCGGCCCGGTGATTTTGTCTGCGCTTGGTACTGTCTCCGTTCCGTAGGCCATAGCCGCTATTGCCTGCGCTCCTCCTATGCGGAAAACGCGGGACACTCCGGCGATTTTTGCCGCGGCTAATATTTCGGCTGACGGGTTCGGCGTTGACATTATTATTTCCTCTACTCCTGCTACACGGGCGGGGATTGCGTTCATCAATACGCTTGAAGGGTAAGCCGCAGTTCCTCCAGGAACATATATTCCTGCCCGCTTAATGGGAATGGCTCTTTGCCCTAGTATTATTCCGGGGCGGGGCGAATACATGAACTCTCCGGATTTCTGACGCTCATGGAAATTCTTGATGTTTTCCGCCGCGTCTGACAGTATGCGGATGTATTCACTGCTTACGGACTCCGCTAAACGTGATATTTCCGCAGGGTCAACCTCGATTTCCTCAAGCCGCACTCCGTCAAACTCAAGTGCGTAATCCCTTAATGCCGCGTCTCCGTGTTCCTTTACGCGGGCTATTATTGCGCTTACTTTTTCTGATACATCAGGCAAAGGGCTTTTCACTATCTTTGAACGTCCGCTATATTCTCCTGAAGTCATTATTCTTATCACAGAGAAAACCTCCTCAGCATTTCGTTTATCCTCTCTCCTTTGAATTTGTATGAGGACTTATTCACAGTCATGCGCGCACTTATTCGGGCTATTGTGGCTATCACTTCTAGACTGTTCTCGCGCAGTGTCGTGCCAGTCTCTACTATGTCAACAATAACATCTGACAGTCCCAGCAGGGGCGCAAGCTCAACAGACCCCCTCAGCGTTATAATGTCTATCTCTCGGCTCATTGAGGCGTAATATTCACGGGCGGCATTCGGAAATTCTGTCGCAACACGAAGCGTTTTCACTCCGTCATCAGAGAAGCCCGACATGGCCGCAACACACAATGAGCATATCCCCGTTTCTAGGTCAGCAATTTCATACACATCGGGTTTAAGCTCCATGAGAATATCTTTGCCGCACACGCCTATGTCAGCCGCGCCCCGCTCAACATACACGGGAACGTCAAACGGCTTCACCCAGAAAACACGCATATCCTCAGCCTCATTCACAAAAACAAGCCGCCTTGTGTCGTCAAGCAGGCCGGGAAAATCATATCCCGCTTCTGACAGCAAGACGGCTATTTTCCTGCCTAAGCGCCCCTTGGGAAGTGCTATGCTTATCATATCCGCTCCACCCCTGCCACAGCGTCAATATAAACCGCAAACCCCGCGCCCCTCACGCCGTCAACGCAGTACTGCCCGCCGGAAAGAACCGCTTCGGGGATGCCTTCAATATAGCCCTTGAACACTATCCCGTCATAGTAGCCCAGACTCGTAACCGCTGAATAGTCCGTATGTATCTCTTCTTGGTACTCAGTCAATCCGCAGGGGTATTCTCCGCTCATTGAGGCAAGGTCTATTATCTCTGAGGGTGCATTGATTTCATGCAGGCCGTGTATGTTCTTAGCGGAGAGACAGCGCAGTATTTCCGGCTTCAGCTCATCGGGCGAAAGGGCCGACACTTTCCCGGCATCGGCGACATCAATCGCACACTTCCTGCCTTCCGAGACTGCGTGAAGACTCATCACCGCAAGCCGAAGAATCTCGCCTGATTCGCAGGGGGGGATACATTCTATTCCGCACTGGGAAATTTCGCGGTACGATCCTCCTTTAGGGCGGTAGACTTTCTCATCATAATAATATTTTCCCGGCTCTCTGCTGCGGATTATCGACAGCGTAACATCAGGACGCAGTGCCATTAGTCGCCCGTCTGTATCTGTGAACGTCAGAATAGACCCTGCTGTGAGAAATCCTTTCTTCCCGGCGTAAAAGTCATACTCTTCAAAGCGGCTCATGCGGTAAAATTTGAAGCCGTAGGAAGCGTAAAGCTCTCTAAGTTTCAGGGCGCATTTCTCCTGAGCTGTGAGTATAGAATCATTCATAGGGATAAAAATCTCCGTTTTTGCTGTAATAATAGCACATGCTATAATTGCCTGCGATAAATCCGCAGAATAAAAGTCAGAAAGGTGAGCTGAATATGAGCCTGTCAGACCGCCGTATAATCTTAGTGAGGCATGGCCAAACCCTATGGAACAAGCAGTACCGTTTTCAGGGCCGCACAAATATACAGCTTACGGAAGCAGGAAAAAAACAGGCCGGAGATTTGGCGGTGCGTTTATCTTCATGGCCGCCGGATGTAATTTTCACAAGCCCTCTCGACCGGGCTGTCTTTACCGCAGGGACTATAGCATCTCAGTTCAACATGTCGCCCGTAATTATCCCGGAGCTTGAAGAGATTAATTTCGGCTCGTGGGAGGGCAAGTCTTTCGATTATCTCAGGGCTGAACATTATGAGCAATATTCCCGGTGGCTTGAGGATCCGTTCTTCAACCCTCCGCAGGATGCTGAGACATGGCCACAGATTGAAGCACGTCTCACTGTTGCCGCCAATATTCTTATGACATGCCCGCAGAAACGTATCATAGCCGTAACACACGGGGGCGTTATTCGGGCTATGTGGTCTGTCATCTTGGGCAGAGACCCTCATGAGGCTTGGTTCTCTGACATTCCGAACTGCTCTATGACCGGTATAGCTGTCCGTGAGGGGCGTATATATCTGTCGTTCGCAAATGACAATCTCCACGCCGCGCCGGGCGGAACTGCCATGCCTGTATGGAGGGATGAGATATGAGCATTGACCGTGATTATGAGCGGGGGCTTTGGCTCAGGCTTGCTGACGGTGATGTTTCCGCACGCGAGGAGCTTATCGTGTCATATCGGCCTCTTGTGTTCTGGATTGCCCGCAAAATTTATGTCTCCGATGACAATCTCAGGCAGGATATTATTCAGGAGGGGATGTTAGCGTTAATTAAGGCTGTGGACAGCTTTGACCCTCAGAAACAATGCCGCTTCACAACATACGCCTATCACAAAATACACGGTGCTGTGATAAACCTGTTGGAGCGTTCCGAGAAGAGAGCGCCTATTCCTGTGCCGGATGAATATCTCTGCGCTGATTATGAGCAGCAGGGCGGCGATGATTGGATTGACGCAGAGCAGGCCGTCTCACGACTTCAGGGACGCGAGGCCGATATAGTGCGCGGACTTTTCTTTGACGGCAAACGCCCGAAGGACATTGCCCGCGAAAAGTCTCTCGATGTCAGCCATATTTACAGACTCCGGCGTAGTGCGCTGGCTAAATTAAGGGGGTGGCTCGGCATTGAGGGTGCTTAATGTTTCCGCAAGAATTGACGCTGTAATTCACTGGCTTGAACGAATGAAGACATCATACACTTCAGGCCATGCGGAGTGTGCTTATCTTGACGCTGAATGTGCCAGGGCAGATTTGGAGGTTCTGCGCCGCGAGGCTTTCTGCTCCATACGCCCCCGAAAGACTCACATTGCCGCAAATATTATCCGCTCCGTATTCCTCTGCGCTGTGTTTGTGCTGTCCATTGCCAGCCCGGTATCTATGCCGCAGCCATCAGCACCCGTCCCCGCGTCGGAAGTCCATAGCCAGAGTCAACCGACCCCCGCGCCTGTTGTCCGTGCGGATTCTCCTGCTACAGTCCCGCAAAAATCGCGCAAGACTTCACGCCGGACTATAGCCAAGAAACAGAGCCAAAAGAATGCTAGAATACAGCCCGCTGAAAAAGTATCTTCCACAGCAACTACTCAGAAATCGCCTGCGCATGACAAAATTTTTTCTCTTGTTCGTACAGGGCGCAGGGCTTTGGACAATGATAAATCTGTCATTTTCATTAAGTGAAAGGAGTTATTATGAGAAAATTTTTCTTGCCGATTATCCTTGCGCTTCTGTTGTCGACACCGCTTTATTCCGCTGAACTCGCCCGTCAGGTTACAAGCGTCAATATCTCAGGCAACAGCCACATTGCCTCGGAATATATCCTTAACGTTATCGACACAAAGCCGGGTACGCCTTTAAGCAGGGATATTATCTTGTCTGATATTGAGGCCGTCTACAATCAGGGCTTTTTTTCTTTCGTTGACGCTGATTTTACTGACGAAGGCGGCGGAGTCAGCGTAACATTCACCGTACAGGAGAACCCTGTTATACGCAGCATTACATTTTCAGGCAACACATTGTTTACGTCAAAGCAGCTTATGGACGAAGTTTTTTCGCATGAAGGTACGGTCTTCAACAGGCAATTTTTCCGCAATGACCTAGACCGCATACAGGAAAAATATCACAAAGCAGGCTATGTTATGGTTCGTGTGTCTGATGTTCAGATTGAGGGGGGAAATATATACGTCAGCATTCTTGAGCCGCGTGTCAAAGATGTGCTGATACAGGGCAACACAAAGACAAAGACATATGTTATCCGGCGTGAAATAAAGCTCAAAGAAGGGGATATATTCAACGTAACGCGCTTCCGCCATGAGCTTGGGAAATTGCAGGGGCTGGGATATTTTGAGGATGTCAATGTTGCGTTCGATGTCCCGGAGGATGATGACAGCATTGTTGATTTGATTTTGACGGTAAAGGAGAAGCGCACGGCCTCCGTAGGTTTGAATCTGGGCTACGGTACGGAGAGCGGTTTGTCGGGGGGACTGACATACAGCAACACAAATTTATTCGGAAGGGGAATAACGTTTGAGGCTGGCTTCAACGCGGGCGATGAGTCTACATACTGGACTACGCTGTCAAGCACGTACATGGACGCAAACACATGGGGATGGCGTATCGGTGCGCGCTACAGGACATATGACGGCAGATATTATTACCGTCAGAATCGCAGGCAGTTTGACTATGACGAAAAAGTATTCACCCTATTCGCCGGAGCCGGAAAGAAATTCAGCAATGAGGATTGGAGCTGGTTCGTAACCCTGCGGCGCGAGGACGCAGAGTACAGCAACATACAGCGGGCGATACCCGGATATGTGGACGATCTTACGCCGTGGGACGGAGTGAATCAGACTGTAGAATTTCAGCTTATGTGGGACAAGCGCGACGAATATTCGCCCTACCCTAAAGGATTTGTGTGGGATACGAATTTGGAGCAGGCGGTAAAAGTTCTCGGCGGCGAGTATGATTACTTCAAGTACTGGACGCAGGCAAGATTATATGTCCCTCTGAACAAACTTATTGAGGGATTTGCTGATGTCGGGGGAATGTGGAGCGATGAGAACCCGTTTCTTTTTGCCGCACGGCTCCGCATAGGCTCATCGACTGCTGACGAGCTTCCCGCGTTCGCCCGTTACAGTCTCGGCGGAATGAACTCTCTCAGGGGATATAATTCACGGTCATTTGAGGGCAGCAATTTTTATCTGGGAAATTTTGAGCTGCGAGTCCCGGTAGCAAGTGCTGTATCAATCGTGGGATTTTACGACATAGGAAACGCGGACATCACTATGGACTGGAGCAACTATCACGATGATTACGGCATAGGTCTGCGTGTTAAAACGCCGTTCGGGAATCTGCGTGTGGATTATGCCAAAGGTGAGGACGAGAACAGGACATATTTCGGATTTGGCGAGATGTTTTAGCGCGTTTTGCCTGTGCCTGATGATAATATTCCTGCCCGCAGAAAAATCCCATGCTGTTACAGTCTCAGGGCTTCCATCATGGCTTTCCCCTGCGGCTTTGCGCGCCCTCAGTGCTGTATGGAGTGAGATACCCGATGACGGCAGTACAGACCGTGAGGCAACATTAGAGCTTGTAGCGGCGGGACTATTTTCCGGCTATGTCGTGAAAGTCAAGCCCGGCAGGACAGGCCCGGCGGTGATTTTTACCTGCGCCCAGACTCCAACGCGGCCTGAAACGCGCATAACATTACCGCTTTTGCGCGGCCTTCCGCTGTCATGGTTCAGTCAAGACATAACCGGGCTTTCGGAGGAAGTTTCCGCCCTTGCCGGAGAAGTCCCCCCTGCGGCTTTGTCGTGGGCTGACGGGGCTTTGCGTGAATGTGTAGAATCTGAGGTAAAGCACCGCCTGCCCGGATGGGATTTCACCCAGCAGATATATATATCAGACACAACAGCGGCAATAAATCTTTCATTCCGTCCGTCAGGTGATATGATACTCGCCCTGAAGCCTGTAATACTCTCGCGCACAATCCCTGTAATGTTCCGCTCAGACATGGAGGCCAAAATTCTCGCGTCTCTTTCCCCGCTAATCGGCCTGCCAGTGAAGTGGGCACTCCGGCACAAGAAGGACATAGAATCCGTAGCATGTTCATATCTTGAGGAAAGAAACACGGTCGGGAATATGCGCGCTTCCGTCTCGGTGAGCTTCACGCCCGGAAAAATATCAGAGATAGAAGCCAGAGCAGACAGCCAAACTTTTATGTTCAGCCTATGGATAGCGGCATATGCCGGGATTGAGGGCCGTTACCCTGAAGCAGGAGCGTTTTTCGGCTTTCGGCCTGTATGGAGAATAGGAGATGTTAATCTTGCCCCTGAAATTTACGCCGAGGCGGTATTCTCGCTTGATGATTTCGGCCTAGCATACCGCGCCGGACTCAGGCTTGAGACTCTCGAAAACCTCTGGGCGGGAACAGAATACGACCTGCCCCGCGGCGCATTGTTCCTGCGGGTTGAATATATCCCGCTGAAACTCAGAAGGCCATATGCCCGGTGGCGGTGGGAAATAGGCCGCCCATATCATGAGCTTGGATTAGGATACAGATTTGATGAGCATATATCAGCAGAGATAATATATTATGACAGCAGAATAGGTCTGCGCGGAATATGGAATTTGTAGACAGGAGGAATAAAGAAAAAGTGAAACTTTCAGACATGGCCGTGAAGCTCGGCCTAGAGTTAATCGGAAACGGAGAACGAGAAATCATAGGAATAGCCAGCCCCGAATACCCTGCCCCCGGTCGGGTGTGCGTGATTTGGGACAAGTCAGCCATCAAAAAGCTACCCTCTGAAACAGCGATAATCGGCAAGGCAGAATATTTTGCCCCCGGCAGGGACGGCCTAATATCGCCCACCCCCCGCGAATCTCTGCCCATGGTAGCCGCATTGTTCCCGGCTCATTCCGGCCTGCGCCCTCAGCGCGGAGTCTCCCCGCTGGCTTTCGTCTCCCCTGACGCTGTAGTGTCCCCGGAGGCTTCTGTTTCCCCGTTCGCTTTCATCGGCCCAGGCTGCTATGTCGGCGATATGTCAGTCATTTGCCCTAACGCTACACTAGTGCATGATGTCCGTATCGGGAAAGGCTGTATCATTCATTCAGGTGCTGTGCTTGGTGCTGACGGCTTCGGCTTTGAGCGTACACCGTCAGGAGTTGTGAAAATTCCGCAGACGGGCGGAGTGATGATCGGCGACGATGTGGAGATAGGAGCATGTGCTACGGTGGACTGCGGGACTCTGGACGATACTGTGATAGGCTCCGGGACTAAGATAGACAATCAAGTTCAGATCGGGCATAACGCGAAAATAGGCCGGAACTGCATAATCTGCTCAATGTCAGGCATAGCAGGAAGCAGCGTTATTGAGGACAACGTAACAATTTCGGTTCAGGCCGGAGTAACTGACCATGTGAGGATAGGCGCGAATACGATAATAGGCGGGCGGGCAGGCGTAACTCATGACATCCCCCCGGACAGCATAATTTCCGGCTTTCCGGCTCGCAACCACAATGATGCAAAGCGGGCGTTAGTGCTTGCTACAGATTTGCCGCTGATAGTGAAAAGGCTGCGTATTCTTGAACGTGAGGTGGAGGAACTGAGGCGTGAGACGGCTTCTCGGTAAAATAACGCTGAGGGGTACGGGGCTTCACACCGGGCTTGAAACCGAGCTTTCAATAGAGCCATGCGACAGCCCGCACATCATGATGAGCCTGCGCGGTGAGGAAATGCCCCTGCATATGCTCAAATGCGAGGGAGTTAGGCGTTCCTCAGATTATGTATTTCCTTCCGGGCAGGTTCTGCGTACCTGCGAGCATGTGCTTTCGGCTCTTTGCGGAACAGGGATATATTCCGGGGTTCGTGTTTCTGCTAACGGCGGTGAAATGCCCGCGCTTGACGGGTGCGCCAAGACTCTGTGCGCTGAAATCCTGTCCCACAGCGTTATTGACGGAAAAGATATTCCCCGCGTGAAAATTTCCTCGCCCGTGATAGTCAGCAATGATGACATGACTCGTTTTGTGTGTGCGTTTCCCGCCGATGAGTTTCACATAACGTACGCGGCGGAATATGACACAGTAGGGACTCAGATATATGACTTTCGCGGCTCTGATGATTACGCGGCGGACATAGCCCCCGCCCGAACATTTGCGTATGAGCGTGAAATAGAGTATCTCCGCTCTCATGGCATGGCGTTAGGCGGTTCGCTTGACAACGCTGTGCTTATCGGAGAAGACAGAATAATAGCATCAGGAGGGCTGAGATGGCCGGATGAGTTCGTCAGGCACAAGATACTTGACCTGATAGGAGACTTGGCCTCTGTAGGCTTTCCGCTGAACGCACATATAATAGCGGTCAGGGCAGGCCATGAGCTTCACCTGAAACTTGCCGACAAACTGAAGGGAGAAATGAATATTGGCAGAGATTGATATATTCGGAATAATGGAAATGCTGAAGCACCGCTACCCATTTTTGATGGTTGACCGCATTACGGACTATGACGAAATGCACGTAACAGGCTACAAGAACGTAACATACAACGAGCCGTATTTCACGGGGCATTTTCCCGGAGACCCGGTAATGCCCGGAGTGCTGATTGTCGAAAGCATGGGACAGGTAACAAGCGTGTTGCTCGGCATAAAGCTGGGACTTGAGCAGGGCAACAAAATAGCGTTTCTCACAGGAATGGACAACGTGCGATTCCGCCATCCCGTTCGCCCGGGCGACAAGCTCATCACAGAGGCAGAGCTGACTAATGTCCGCAGCAGGTCAGCAAAAGCAAAGGCCAAAGCATATGTGGACGGCAGATTAGTGGCCGAGGCGGAATTTTTGACGATAATCGGCGACACTCTGGAGCGGCATGCGGAGGTAGGCGAGTGAGCATAAATATTCATCCTACAGCGGTAATATCGCCCAAAGCAGAAATTTCAGACGGAGTGAAGATAGGCCCTTTCTGTTTTGTTGACGGAGATGCCTCAATCGGACAAGGCACAGAGCTAACAGCGTTCGTAAGCATTCACAGCCATGTAACAATCGGCCGGGACTGTCTCATATGCGAGCATTCCGCAATAGGCGGAGACCCTCAGGATCACGCCTACAAGGGCGAAATCTCATACGTGAAAATCGGCGACCGCAATATAATCCGCGAGAACGTAACAATCTCACGCGCCACAGGAGAGGGAAACGCTACAGTTGTCGGCTCTGACTGCTTCATTATGGAGGGCGTTCATTTCGCGCACAATGTGAAAGTCGGCGACGCTGTAACAGTTGCGAACAAGGTAGGATTATCGGGTTTCGTTGAAGTTGGGAGCCATACAGTTTTCGGCGGCATGGCCGGGGTTCATCAGTTCGTGAGGATAGGCGACTATTGCATGATAGGCGGACTATACCGCGTCTCAAAGGATGTCCCGCATTACACGCTTGCTTCCGGCGAGCCGCTGAGACTGTCGGGGCTGAACAAAATCGGGCTTCAGCGCGGAGGGTTTTCCCCTGAAGTAATCCGTGAGATTTACAGGTTCTACCGTAATTTGTACCGTCCTGAAGTGAGTTTTACTGAGGCCATGAATGAAATACTGCCGCATAAGTCCGAGTACATTCCCGAAATTGTGAGAATAATAGACTTTTACGCCGGAACAAAACGCGGTGTAACATTCTGGTGCAAATAGGGTATAATTTTCCCATTCCCAAAAGAAAACGACAGCAAGAACGGAGGAAAAATATACATGCAGGAGAAGAAGATAGTCAATATCCCTTCACTGATAAGCGACTACTACACGCTTGCGCCTGACATGGCGGACAAGTCGCAGCATGTCTCATTCGGGACATCAGGCCACCGCGGAAGCTCCGCCCTTCACAGCTTCAACGAGGCTCATATTCTCGCGATCGCGCAGGCAGTGTACGAACACCGAACAGCGGAAGGCATTCCCGGCCCGCTTTATCTCGGAGCTGACACTCACGCATTATCAGAGCCTTCTATGCGGACATGCGTTGAAGTCCTCGCGGCAAACGGAGTAGAGCTGATATTGCAGAAAGATTTTGCCCCTACACCCACGCCCGTAATATCACGCGCAATTCTCGCCCACAACAGGACACCGGGCAATAAGACCGCTGACGGAATGGTGATTACCCCGTCCCACAACCCCCCGACAGACGGCGGAATAAAGTATGACCCGCCTTCAGGAGGCCCCGCAAGCCCCGAAATCACAAGCAAGATTCAGAACAGAGCCAACGAGCTTATACGGCAGGGAGTCGGAAGCATTAAGCGAGTCCCGTTCGAGAAGGCTGTGAAGATGGACAATGTTCATTTTGAGGATTTCGTCATCCCCTACGTGAAAGCCCTTGCCAGCGTTGTCGACATGGAAGCCATCGCAAAGTCAGGACTCAAAATCGGCGCAGACCCCCTCGGCGGCTCAGGGATATATTACTGGAAGCCAATCGCGGAAATTTACGGCATCAAGAATCTTGAGGTCGTCAACCCGAACTTAGACCCGACATTCTCATTCATGCCCCCGGATCATGACGGCAAAATCAGAATGGACTGCTCTTCACCCTACGCAATGGCCAACCTTATACGCCTGAAAGATGACTATGATATAGCGTTCGGGAATGATACGGATTATGACCGACACGGAATCGTAACTCCGCAGGGACTCATGAATCCAAACGCATATTTAGCCGTTGCAGTTCAGCATTTATTCACGTCGCGCAAAAATTGGAGAGCTGACGCGGCAGTGGGAAAGACAGTAGTCTCAAGCTCAATCATTGACCGCGTAACGGAAGGAATCGGGCGGAAGCTGTGTGAAGTCCCCGTAGGATTCAAGTGGTTTGTTGACGGTCTTCTTGACGGCTCAATGGGATTCGGAGGCGAGGAGTCAGCCGGAGCGTCATTCCTCTGCAGGGACGGCTCTGTGTGGACTACGGACAAGGACGGCATAATCATGGACTTGTTAGCGTGCGAAATCACAGCCGTAACAGGGAAAAACCCCGCGGAGCATTACGCCGAAATAACCGCCAAATACGGCACGAGCTATTACGCCCGCATAGACACGCCCGCAACGCCGGAGCAGAAAGCCGCGCTCGGAAAATTATCGCCTGACGACATCAAAGCCGACACATTAGCAGGCGGGAAGATTACCGGGAAATTCACGAAAGCCCCCGGCAACAACGCTTCAATAGGCGGCCTCAAAGTTACAACTGCTGACGGATGGTTTGCGGCCCGCCCATCAGGAACGGAGAACATCTGCAAGCTGTACGCGGAAAGTTTCATCAGCCCTGAACACCTCAAGAAGATTCAGGAAGAAGCACAGACAATAATAGCCTAAGTGAAAAAATATCAGCCCTCTGGCATATCGCCGGGGGGTTATTTTTGTGTCAAAGGAAGTGAGGCAATGAGGCTCGATAAATATCTCAAGCTCGCCAGACTCGTGAAACGCCGCACAGTCGCGCAGGAAATGATAGACCTTAAAGCAGTCCGCATAAACGGCAGAGAGTGCAAGCCATCCGGGGAAGTCCGAGAAGGAGACGTTATAGAGATTGCGTATATTAACCGCGTACTGAAGGTGAAAGTTTTATGCGCTGATGAGGCTATATTGAGGCGGCCAAAGGCTGTATCATGGGAACAGTTAGACGAACGCCCCGTGAAGCCCGACGAAAAACCGTTCGCGTGAAAATTTTGCGCGTGTAATAAAATATAGCTGACATATCCATAATCACAAAGGAGATTGCTACATGCCTGAAGAAATTTTGCAGGACGGCTTCACTTCTGAGGACAATGAAGTAGTACGGCAGCGCAAGGAAAAATTACAGCGTCTTTTGACGGAGGAAGGCTACAATCCGTATATCAATGAGACATGGGACAGGCGCGACACGTTAGCCTCAATCCGCGAGAAATTCGACTCACTTCAGCCCGAACAGGAAGACTCATCCGAAACTCTCAGCACAGCAGGAAGAGTCATGACGATACGCAAGCAGGGTAAAGCGACATTCGCAGACCTTGCCGACGAGACATCAAGAATACAGCTTTACTTTCAGGTGAACACCATCGGGGAAAAAGAATATGACTTCCTCAAGAAATGGGTTGACACAGGCGACTGGCTCGGCATTGAGGGACATCCCTGCAGGACTCGCCGCGGAGAATTAACGGTGATGGTTACGGGCTATAAGCTCCTCAGCAAGGCAATACGCCCCCTGCCGGAGAAATGGCACGGCCTCACAGACACGGAAATACGTTACCGCAAAAGATATATGGACTTGATCGCAAATCCTGATGTCCGCGAGGTGTTCCGCAAACGCTCACGGATAATATCATCATTCCGCGAGACGCTAGAATCTCATGGGACTCTTGAGGTTGAGACTCCTATTCTTTCTGTGCTTGCAGGAGGCGCGAACGCAAGACCCTTCAAGACGTATCATAACGCGCTGGGCGTTGACATGTATATGCGTATAGCTGTTGAACTGTACCTGAAGCGGCTTGTTGTCGGCATGATGGGACGTGTTTACGAAATCGGGCGCAACTTCCGCAACGAGGGTATAGACACAATGCACAATCCCGAATTTACGATGATGGAAGTTTACTGGCCGTATGCTAACTATGTCGACATGATGAATTTAGCTGAGGAATTAATCCGCAACGCCGCAAAATCTATCGGGACTCTTGAAATCGAATGGAACGGCACAAAATTAGACCTGTCCAAACCGTTCAAGCGTATAACAATGCGCGAGGCCGTGAAGGAATTTGCCGGAGTCGACATTGACGCGGTGAAGTCAGACGAGGAAGCGCGGAAAATCGCCCGTGAAAAGGGGCTTGCCTCCGAAATGACCGGCCATGAAAGCAAGTTTGCAGTCCTAAATCTTTTATTTGAGGCTTTCGGCGAGGAGAAATTAATTGAGCCTACATTTTTGCTCGGACACCCTACGGAAATTTCCCCGCTGTCGAAAAGAGACCCCGACAACCCGGACTACACACACCGCTTTGAGCTTTTCATGTTCGGGAAGGAAGTCGCAAACGCATTCAGCGAGCTTAATGACCCGATTGACCAGCGCGAAAGATTCGAGGATCAGGCGCGAAAGAAAGCAGAAGGCGATGACGAGGCGCACGTTTTTGACGAGGATTTCATCAACGCGATAGAAGCCGGACTCCCTCCCACAGGCGGAATGGGTATAGGCATGGACAGAATAGTGATGTTCCTGACCGGGGCGCGCTCAATCAGGGATGTGATTTTGTTCCCGGCCATGAAGCCGAAAGCGTAGCGCATGGATATATTTGAAGCCCGCATGAATGAGCTTTACAGGCTCGTGAAATACCATGCGGGTTTGTATTATGACAATGACAGCCCGGAAATTTCTGACGCTGAATATGACTCCCTAGTCCGTGAGCTGAAACAGCTTGAGCATGATTACCCGCAATTTTCCCGCAAAGATTCCCCGACTCAGACCGTAGGAGGAACGGCAAGCAGTCTTTTCGCCAAGGTTGAGCATTCGTCCCCTATGCTTTCACTTGATAATGTGTTCGCGCCCGAAGAGCTGTCAGCATTCTTTGATCGTGTAAATTCCGGCGGGGGGTTTGTCTGCGAAATGAAGATTGACGGACTCGCGGTCTCACTCGTATATGAGGATGGAATTTTTGTTCAGGGGGCTACGAGGGGAAACGGTAGAGTCGGCGAGGATGTAACAGAAAATCTTATGCTTGTTGACGCTGTGCCGAAAAAATTAATCAATCCTCCGTCCGGGCGTGTTGAAGTCCGCGGTGAAGTCCTCATGACAAACGAGAGATTTAACGCGGTGAACGCAGTCCGGGAATCACGCGGGCAAAAACTTTTCGCCAATCCAAGAAACGCCGCGGCAGGAATTTTACGCAGGAAGGACAATAAAGACCTCATATCATCGGGGCTTGATATATTCCTGTATTATCTTGTTGACGCTGAAAGGTTCGGAGTTACTACACAGGAAGGCGCGTTGATGTGGCTTTTGTCTCACGGACTCCCCGTTCAGGAAGCGTACAAATTCTGCGGGAATATTGACGGCGTGAAGGAATTTATTTCCCATTGGCAGAATGAACGGTACAAGCTCAATTATCACACGGACGGCGTTGTAGTGAAGCTGAACGACATAACATCATGGCCGGAAATCGGCGCAACATCCCACGCTCCAAGATGGGCGGTCGCGTACAAGTACCCCCCCGAAGAAGCCCTCACAAGACTCACCGGCATAGAAATATCAGTAGGGCGCACGGGAGTATTGACACCTGTAGCGATTCTTGAGCCTGTAATTGTCGCAGGAACAACAGTACAGCGGGCAACCCTCCACAACGCAAATTACATCAAGCAGAAAGACATCAGAGTCGGCGACATTGTGAGAGTGAGAAAGGCCGCCGAGATTATCCCGGAAATTGTCTGCGCTGAGGCTGAATCACGGACAGGCGCGGAGAAAGTTTTTGCCATGCCGGAAAAATGCCCGTTCTGCGGTGCTGAAGTCAGACAAAAAGAGCGCGAAATCATCAGGGGCGGGGAGATAATCACAATGTCGGCTCACGT
The DNA here is from genome assembly GCA_017540085.1 of Synergistaceae bacterium. Classification (NCBI taxonomy): domain Bacteria; kingdom Thermotogati; phylum Synergistota; class Synergistia; order Synergistales; family Synergistaceae; species Synergistaceae bacterium. The sequence continues at coordinate 134,510 of JAFYBQ010000030.1, forward strand.
CTGCACAAATCCCAAATGCCCGGCACGGCTGAAAGAGTCCGTGCGTCATTTCGTCTCGCGCAAGGCTATGGACATTCGCGGGATCGGGAAAGTTATCGCGTATTCTCTCGTTGACTCCGGGAAAGTTCACAGCCTCACGGATATTTACAGGCTGAATTTTGCTGACTGGTGCGAAATTTCAGGCAGTGAGAAAAACGCGGCCAAAATCATGGCTGAGGTTGAAGACTCGAAATCACGCCCGCTTCCGGCATTCATTACGGCACTGGGCATTCCTCATGTTGAGAGGGTCATGGCCGAGTATCTCGCGGAATATTTCGGGACAATTGACGCGCTGAAATCGGCTAGGCCAGCGGACATAATGAGAGCGTTAAGCCCGGAGAAAGCAGAAGCTGCGACTCTTGTCCATGAATTTTTCAGGGATGACGGGAACATGCCGTATCTCATGAAGTCAAAATCCCTTGCTGAGGCGGTATGCTCAAGAGTAAGCGCGGACATAAACACGGCGCAGGATATAATCTCGTACTTCAGGCCGGGCGACAGTATCATAAGAACCGCAAAGGCCATAGCGGGCGCAGGTGTCAGCGAAATAGCCAGGGCATTACCTCAGAAAACATCCGGGCTTGCTGAGGAAAGAGCAGAGGCGGTATACGGATTTTTCCGGGATGAGGGAAATACAGAGTCAGTCCTTCAGAAAATTTATGATGAGCCGGAAATCAAAAGGACAGGGAAACTTCTTGCGGATATTCTCAGGTGTAATATACCGTGCCTGACGAAATCCGATGCCGAGAAACTTGCGGGAAAATTCCGGCCCGATGACAGACAAAAGATTATTGAGGCCATAAGGGGCGCAGGCGTTGACAGCATGGCGGAGTCTTTTGTCATAGTGCGCTCAGTGCATGAATATTTCACTGACCCGGACAATATCAGGCTCATAGATGACTTCAAGTCTATATTGACTCAGCTGCCGGAAACAGTCAGCAGAACCGAAAACCCCGCGGAGCTTCATGCAGGCAGTATACGCGGAAAAACTTTCGTGTTCACCGGGACTCTTGAGACAATGACGCGATCGGAGGCAAGCAATCTCGTGAAATCTCTGGGCGGGCGGGTGTCTTCAAGTGTCAGCGGGAAAACTGATTATGTTGTGGCGGGCGAAAACCCCGGCTCAAAGCTCGTGAAAGCGGAAAGTCTCGGCGTTATTGTTATTGATGAGGGGGAATTTCTGAGGATGATAAATTTTTCCCAGTCAGAAAAAGGAGAGCAGACAACATGACAGTAACAGCGCACAAAGGAAGAATTGTTAAAATAAGCAAACACGCAGACAATGTAGCATTCGTAAAACAAGGTGTAACCAAGAATGAGCAGTACAAATATGAAGGCCGCTATGCGGGGGGCAACGGCACTTATGTTACGGGCGGAATGTATCTTGGGACGCACTTGGATGTGAAAATTTATGTCTACGATGACAGCAAAGCCTATACTTTCGATGTTTATGAAGATGTGAAAAGAATCATGGGAATACAAAGAATTTCCGCAAAACTTCTGAGCCAGATAGAAAGCCATGAAGGAGATAAAGTTGACATAATTGAAACGGCTTCGGGCGATTATTGTTTTGATGTGAGTCAGATTTTGTAACCGAAAATTTTATTTCCCGCCAGGCTTGGAAAAACGAGTCTGCGGGAATTTTTTTATCACTGAAGAAATGTGTCTCATAAAATTTTTGCAGGTGATATTATATTCTCATTCCCAAAAACTTGAACGCAGGAGGAGATATTCAAATGGACAAGAAAATAAAGCGCATAGGAGTCCTCACCTCAGGAGGAGACGCACCCGGAATGAATGCCGCTGTCAGGTCAGTCGCAAAATCAGCCATGCATTTCGGGATTGAGTGCATCGGAATCCGCCGGGGCTGGCAGGGTCTAATCAACAGCGATTTCATGATACTAAACAATGAAGCAGTAAGCCACATTCTTGGGCATGGCGGTACCATACTTTACACTGCCCGCAGTGAGGAGTTCATGACCGAGAAAGGCCGGGAGAAGGCTGTCGGAACGTGCAAAATGCTGGGTCTTGACGGAATTGTGGCCATCGGCGGGGACGGAACATTCCGGGGTGCGCTTGAGCTTTCGCGGCTCGGCGTTCCTGTCATGGGAATCCCCGCAACAATCGACAATGATATAGGCTGCTCAAACTACACAATCGGCTTTGACACTGCCTGCAACACCGCAATTGACTGCATCGACAAATTACGCGACACAATGCAGAGTCATGAACGCTGCTCGGTCGTTGAAGTCATGGGACGGCACGCGGGATTCCTCGCGCTATATGTCGGAATCGCTGTAGGTGCTACGTGCGTGTTAATCCCGGAAAAGCCCGTGAACTTTGAGGAAGATGTCGTGAAAAGAATACAGAATGCCCGCCTCTCAGGTATCACGCATTTCTCGATAGTCGTTGCAGAAGGAGCCGGAAGCGCGATAGAAATCGGCCATCAGATTCACGAGTCTCTGGGACTTGATCCGCGTGTTACGGTGCTGGGACATATTCAGCGGGGAGGCGCACCCACAGGAAGAGACCGCGAGACAGCCACGAGAATGGGCTACTGCGCTGTGAGGGCATTTGCTGAGGGCAGAACAGGCAGTATTATATGCACACAGGAAGGAAGCATTAAGGAAATTCCCATAGAGGAAGCTCTAGCCATGAAGAAGAGCCTGCCTATGATCCGCTACGAGATAATGGAAGCAATTTCCGCGCCGGGAATCTTTCACTAACGGGCAGGAATAATGCTGCGTATACTTACGGCACTTTTTGCGCTGAGTATTTTATGCCAAATTCCTGCAAGCGCGCAAACGGTGAAAACTATGCAGATTGAAACGGTTAGGACAGAATCATTCACGATGGACTATCTGAGATTCGGAAATGGCAAGAAGCCTCTTGTTATTATTCCCGGCCTGAGCGTTCAGAGCGTCATGAAATTTTCCGGGGCAGTCGCAGAAAGTTACAAGCTGCTTGCGGATGATTTTACGGTGTATCTATTTGAGCGGAGAAATGAATTGCCGTCTTCATACTCGGTTTACGATATGTCGCGTGATACAGCGGAAGCCATAAGAGCGTTGAAACTCGGCGGGGTATGTCTTTTCGGAGTCTCTCAGGGCGGAATGATAGCAATGAAGATCGCGGCCGATAATCCCGGACTCGTTCGGAGTCTCATTCTCGGCTCAACTTCAGCGCATGTAACTCGGACTCAATTCAGCGTGATTGATGAGTGGATTCAGTTTGCGAAAGCCGGAAATGCGGAGGGGCTTTATCTTTCATTCGGTGAAAAACTTTACCCTGAGTCAGTCTTTGAGCAGTCAAGAAAATTGCTGATTGATTCCGCAAAAACTGTAACGCCTGAAGAGCTGACTCGCTTTGTGATTCTCGCAGAAGCAACGAAAGACTTTGACGCTGCTGATGACCTGAAGAAGATCGCCTGCCCTGTTTTAGTGATAGGCTCAAAAGATGACAAAGTATTAGGCGGTGAAGCGTCCGAGAAAATTTTTGAGTCGCTGAAAGATAAACCGGGCTGTGAGTTGTTCATGTATGACGGTTACGGCCATGCGGCTTATGACACTGCCCCTGATTACAGAGAACGTATGCTGAAATTCTTTTTATCGCACTAAGAGTGATGAGAAAAAATAACCGGGTCAGAAACTTTTTTCATTTCCGGCCCGGCTTTTTTGTGGCTTTCGTTACGCGGCGGGGACTGCTAATTTTCCGTCATCAATCAGGGCATTTGCTACCCATTCCGCAACAACCCCGGTTATCTCTATGCAGTGGGCTTTTCTCTCAGGCGACATAAAATTATCTCCCGCCCACTGACGAGTCATAACCCTGCAACAAGTCGCGCCGTATTTCTCCTTCACGAAATCATGAAGACCCTTTGCGACCTCGAACATTTTCGGGTTCATCTGCTGTCCTTTCGTGCGGCCGTAGACGATACCGAGTGCCATTTCTCCGCCCGACACAGCCCCGCAGAGGCACTGAGCCTTACCGAGTCCTATCGGGAAACTTGAGGCCATCTTCACGATGTTGTCATCAAACGGCTTGCCTAATGCATCGTTGATCGTCTGCAACACCGCTTCCGAGCAGAAAAATGTCCCGCTCCTGAAGTATTCCTCCGCTGTCTCGCGTATGGATTTCACGTACTCTTCACGCGTCATAAATTTACCCTCCTGATATATTTACTTCGCGCCCGCAAAAATGAACATCACGTAGCGCGCAAGCACCCACAAAACGATTACCCCCGCTATGACCGTCTGAACGTCAGCAAGAGTCCCCTGCCATGTGAATCCCGTTGCCCCCGCCGAAAGTTTCACCGCCAATGCGCTAATCACAAGCGGGAATGTGAACGCCGAATGACTCGGCATGAACGCCCCCCGGAATGTCCGCAGGAAGTACGCCATTCCCACAAGCCAGAATAGCAATGACGCACACAATAACGCCATAACCATCGCCGAGTCTTTTTCCGGGAATGAAACCATGTATCCCGCAAGCAATAATGACGCAGGAGCCGCAAATATCACCGCTGTAGGCATGGCCGGAGCAGGAATTTCACCCACAAGCCAGACCCTGTAGCACACAATCACGAGGAGGCATATATACGTTGCGAGGCCGAACCAGAAAGCCCACTGCCCAATGTCAAGCCGCCCCGTAACAGGAGCTGAGACGCTCGCGACCGCAATCCCTACATAAACAATGAACCATGACGGAAATACTTTCTTCACCGAAAATCCCCTCACGGCAAAATTCAGCGTGAACCACACAATCAATAGCGCATGGCCGATGACTCCTGCGTACCATATGACACTGGCGCATTCGGGTGAATACGGCTTTACGTAGCCCGCAAGCAGCATAGTAGCCATTGTGATTGTCGGGAATACGCTGGCTGCTACAGGGTTGCTTAACGGCTCAGAGAGTTTCACGTTCAGGATTGCGACCTTCAGCAGGTACGGTATGTAGAGAATGAACGCGATTAATCCGAGGGCGAGTCTTGCCTCCGCGCTGTATGACTGTATGAGATTGCCGAGGGCGAAAAGCGCGAGTATCAGTCCCGCTATGGGAATGGGATAACGTTTCAGGAACTCCATAACGATATAGCCTCCTGTCAGAAAATGGAATGTCTTTCGTGAAAGTAAAAGCTATAATATCAGCGTCCGCATGAATCAGCGATAATGTTTAGTGAGTAAGGACAATCATTAATGAAGCGGGCTAATTCCCGGAGTGATTTGCACAAAAAACGGGCAGAATCACGCAGGACTCCGCCCGAAAATTTTTCTACGCCTTCTCTAAGTCGTCCGCCAAAACTTTCGTCAATGACGGGTCAAACGACAGCGACACTTTTTCGCCCTCGTCCCAGATTTTTTTGACATCGGGATTATCGATCTGCACAAGGACATTTCCCAAGTCAGTTTTCACCCAAGTCTCTACGCTGTTGCCGAGATAGATATTCGCCGTAACGATTCCGTCCTCAACACCCGCGCCGGGTTCGCCGACTGAAAGCGACTCAGGACGCGCCATCACTAACGCTTTATCCCCTGACTTGAGACTCTCCGCCCATCTCGGAGCTGTGAATCTCTGTCCGCGAATCTCAACATGGCAGCCGTCATCAATCCCCTTCACCGTGCACGGAAAGAACGCAACTTTTCCCACGAACCCCGCCACGAACGTATCAACGGGATCCCGGTATATGTCGCTGGGAGTCCCGATCTGTATTATGTGGCCGAGCTTCATGACTATTATGCGGTCTGAAAGGCTCATTGCCTCGACTCTGTCATGTGTTACGTACATTGCTGTGATGCCGAGTGATTTTTGCAGGCGGCGAATTTCGACTCTCATCTGTTCCCTCAAAAGTGCGTCAAGATTGCTCAACGGCTCATCAAGCAACAGGACAGACGGCTCAACGATAAGCGACCTTGCGAGGGCGACTCTTTGTTGCTGGCCTCCCGACAAACGCGAGGGCGGACGCTTTCCCATCTGCCCAAGCCCGACCATCTCAAGAAATTTCTGCACCTTTGTGTCAATTTCATTCTGCGGAATCTTCCTGAGCTTGAGACCGTAGCCGACATTCTCCGCGACATTCATATGTGGGAAAAGTCCGTAGCTCTGAAATACCATCGCCGTGTCGCGCTTGTTGGGCGGAGTGTTCGTTACGTCATTGTCGCCTATCATGATTCGCCCTGATGTTGGCTGCTCGAATCCCGATAACATTCGCAGGATTGTTGACTTCCCGCACCCTGAAGGGCCGAGAAGCGTTACCAGTTCGCCCGGCTCAAGACGGAATGACACACCCGCAACCGCCGCAACATCCTGCCCTGACTGAGGATCGCGGAATATTTTTTTTATGTTCTCAAATGTTACTGACTTGCTCGCCAATTTCTTTATCTCCTTTCTGTAATCTTTTACCCATTCGCCCCCCACCGGCCTGCGGGCACCTCCCCTTTCGCAGGGATTCTACCCCTCCGCCCTCCGGGCGCCTCCCCTTACACAGGGGGAAGCGAGTCCCTTGTCCCCCCTGCCAAGGGGGGAAGGAGCGTAAGCGGAAGGGGGGTTGTCGACCCCTCCGGCTTTCAGCCACCTCCCCTTGCGCAGGGGAGGCAAGAAACCAGGCGAGTCTTGTCCCATCTGCACAAGGGGGATTTAGGGGGGTACTATCTACGTTACGTTCTTCATCAAGTTTGCATTCTCGCGCACAAGCAAGCGCATTATTCCGAACGCACCGAACACGATTATGATTAATACGGTTGACAGGACACTAGCCAGCCCGAAACGCAGATTTTCCGAGAAGTTATAGATTAACACCGTGATGTGATACCATTTCGCCGAAATCAGGAAGATTACCGCACTAACCGCCGTCATTGACCGCACGAACGTATACGACAAACTCGACAGGAACGCAGGACGCACCAACGGTAATACGATTGTACGGAACACTGTAGCCTGATCCGCTCCGAGATCTGTTGCGGCCTCCTCTATTGACGGGTCAATCTGACGCAGGGACGCTATTCCGCCCTCAATGCCTACGGGCAATTCCCGTATCACGTAATTGATGATGATGATTGCCGCCGTTCCCACCAAAATTATCGGGGCATGATTGAACGCAAGTATGTAGCTTATTCCGAGAAGAGTCCCGGGCAAAGCGAACGGAGTCATCAATAGCATCTCAAGAAGTTTCTTGCCGTGAAATTTCCTGCGGACTATCAGCAATGCCGCAATCATGGCCGTGATTCCTGCGATAGGTGTCGCGATTGCCGCAAGCGTTACCGTGTCGAAAAGTGCATCAGTCGAGCGCGTTATAGCCTCCGTGATATTCTCCAGGCTGAACGTGTAATCAATGCCCCAGTTTTTCACGAAACACCCCGCGAAAATTGTCCCGTATAACATCACTAGGAAGATTATTATCGCAAAGATTATCCCCGTTAAGACTCGTCTGACTCCCGGTGTCGTAAGCTCCGTGATTCTCCCAGAAGGTTTGCCCGTTACAGTTACGTATGAACGTTTCGCGACCCAGAATCTTTGAGCAAGGAACGCCGTTAATGTCGGAAGTAATAACAATATCGACAGTGCCGCACCGTAGCCGAGCCGATTCATTCCTGTAACTTCTATGTAGCTTTCGAGTGATAAGACCTTCAGGTCGCCCGCCAGTAATAACGGGTTCGCGAAATCCGCAAGCGACGTAGTAAACACTAACAGCCACGCGCTTAATATCCCCGGAATCGCAAGGGGGAATGTAATTTTGCTGAACGTCTGAAATCTTCCCGCCGACAAATTCAATGACGCTTCCTCAAATGTCGAGTCAATCGCCTGCAATACCCCGCTCAATGTCAAAAACGCAATCGGAAACATTCCCATCGTCTGAACGAGTACAAGTCCCGGAAGACCGTATATTGAGAAATCAAGACCGATTACCCGGAGCCACCGCGTTATGAGTCCGTTGTTCCCGAACAATAATATTATCGACAGGGTAAGCGAGAACGGCGGAGAAATCACAGGAAGGACTCCCATTGTTGATATTAGCTTCTTGCACGTGGCGTTTGTCCTCGACACTACGAACGCGAACAAGAATCCCACTATCGTTGAGAATGTCGCAGTCCAGCACCCTAATTTGAGGCTTCCCCATAGTGCTGACATGTAGCCCTCGGACTGTAGAATCGTCTTCCACGTTGACAGGGAAAATTTTCCGTCCTCAATGAATGAGAGTCTCAACGCCTCGAATAACGGATAAGCGACAAATATCAGCGTCATCAAAAACAATCCAGCCAGCGCAAAACCGACAATAGGATCCCTGCTCATCATCAGCTGCCATATCACAACCGCGAAAAGTACGAACGCGCAGAAAAATAGCGTGTTCATCATCCGCATGAATCCCCGTTCGCCCTCTGTGCTGAATGAGAACACTAACGCCCCTTCAACATCATGAGTCTTAATGTCAACGGCAGGAGCGAAAAATAACGCTTGTTCCTCGTGAGTTCCTACAGTCCAATTTTTGACGCTCCGATAAATTTCCTCGTAGGCGGCATTGTCGAAACCTTTCGCGAACTCGGAGTCCATTGCTGACTCTTCCGTGAGCTTGGCGAGTTCGGGGTCTCCTTTTGGGACTGATGATAACTTTTCGCCGGGCATGGGAATCTCCGGGACATATGCGACTCTGTACGCTGATGAGTCTTCCGCGAGACGCTTGAGCCATTCTGTTACCTCGTCATCTCCTGAAGGGTAGCCCGCCGCGACTGTCTCAACCGTCCGTATCTGCGCCGCTCTTGACTGCTTCATGAACTCATCACTGACGCTTGAATATATCCACCATCCCACAAGCACAACAAACAGCAATGTTATGATGAAGTTAATGATTCGCTTGTTCAAATTCATTCCTCCTTTGCTGAAATCAATTCACAAATAATTCTGCACGCTTGTCGTAATATATTTTGTGAAGCCAGATTCCTATTGCTGTTCCGATTAATTCACCGATGAAACTTCCGCCGGAGTGAAGCTGAGTTATTGAAACTCCCGTAACCGCAGAGACTGTCAGCAGATACCCCCATTCCAAAACAGGACTCAACGCTAACAGAATCAGCAATTTATTAGGCGCGCCCTGTCTGAAGCCGGCAAGCTGGAATCTCGTGTAAATCATGTACACAGCCACGCAGACAAGCACAAGGCCGTAAGCAATATCAACGAAACGCATAGCAGGTAATGCCTGATAAATTCTGTCTCCTATTTTCCCGTATACTTTTCCTGCAATAAACGTTGCGCCGCCAAGAACAAGCATAACCGCTCCTGCCCACAGCAAGAAGTAAATCAAAAAGTTGTGCCACTTCAGCGGCTTTGTGTTCTCTGTCATTCTTTCACTTCCTTCACATAAAACAATGCCCCCCGCAACATTACATTACAGGAGGCACAATGAATCAGCCGTTACTTTTCGGGAGCTGTTGAGATTTCTTTGTTCCAGCGTTCGAGGAGTCTTTCTTTGTTGGCCGCGTCCCACTGGTCGTCCTGATTCACGAGATTCATTTTCGCGAGAGAAAATCCCGTGTCAGTCGGCGTAGCTTTGTCCGACAGCGGAATGACGTACCATCTTGCTATCGTGTCCATAGCTTTCTGTCCGAGTACCCAGTCATAGAGCTTTTTGGCGTTGAGAGCGTCCGGGCCTCCCTTTAGGATTGACATTGAGGCCGTCTCGAATCCAGTCCCGTCAGACGGTATAGCGATCTCAATTTTCGCCCCCTCGCGCTGAAGTTTAATCTGATCATGAAGGTAGCCGATTGCTATCGGAATTTCGCCGAGCGCGCAAGATTTCCCCGGTGCTGACCCTGAGCGCGTGAACTACTCCACAGATTTCGACAGGTCTTTGAAGTATGCGAACGCTTTATCCTCATCGCCTCCGAATATCCGTATTACTGTCGTAATCATGTTATAGGCTGTTCCTGATGTGCTGGGATGTGCCACGCGGACTTTTTTCGCGTACTCAGGCTTCAGGAGATCCGCCCAGCTTTTCGGCATGTCGAGTCCTAACTCTTTCGCCCGGTCCGTGTTCATGCAGAAAGCTATAGGCCCGACATAGAGTCCCGTCCAATAATTTTCGGGGTCTCTGTATTTCGCCGGAATGCTCCCCGCCGCCCTCGAACGGTAAGGAGTCGACAGCCCCCGCAGTTTTGCTTCAATGTGCTGAGTCCCGACACCGCCAACCCATATGCTTGCCTGCGGATTTGCCCGTTCAGCCTCAAGACGCGCTATAGCCTCGCCACCTGACAGCCTCACCCATTCGACTTTGATCCCCGTGTCAGCCTCGAAAGCGTCAAACAATGCTTTTGCTAACGGCTCTTCCATTGTCGTATAGGCTTTGACCGACTCAGCGGCACAGGCCATGACAGACAACGCCATGACGATAACAAGAGATAACACAAATTTCTTCATGCTATAGAATCCTCCTGACGATAAATTTTTGGAGCTGTGAATTTTTTGGTGATGTATGATATTTTAGCCGTTAATCCCGAATCGATACACCGTATTTCTATCACCCATGCGAATGCGCTATAATGCCCTTAACACATGCGAGGTGATATTATGCCGCTCTCTGATTCTGACTTCTGCCTTTTGTGCCGCAGCGGGCTTTATGACGAAATCAAATCCGCCCTAAATGACGGTGCTTTTGTCAACGCGGCTGTGAGTCTGAATCCCAAAAATTTCATGGCCGTATTGAAATCTATAGTCTTCAGGAAAAATCATCATAACACAACGCCCCTAATCGAGGCCGCCGAAAATAATCCAAGCTCGTCAATCATAGAGCTTCTATACGAGTACGGAGCAGACCCCGACAAGCCTAATGACGCAGGAATTACCCCTCTTGAAGCAGCATTGACAGCAGGCAGGACGGGAAACGCATTAGCCCTCCTCCGCGTTTGCAGGGATGATGACGGCACCGGGAAAAACCGCGCTCTAATGTCAGCCGCAAAGGACGGAAATATTCCCGCAGTCCGTGAGCTTATCACCGCAGGGGCAGACCTCAGCGCAAGAGATTCAGACGGCAATACAGCCCTTATGCTCGCAGTGATGAACAGGCACGTCAAGACCGCAAATGTCATAATCGAATACGCCGGAGACAGCATAAACCACAAGGACGAAATACTCATTAAGGCCGTCAGCGCGACAAAGCCGAGTCAGAAATTAATCGAGAAATTACTGGAATGGGGAGCGAGTCCCAAAAGCGCAGTGAGTTACGCAAGAGAGAACCGCGCATTGATGGGCAGCAGAATTTTGCGGAGGATTATCAGTGAAAGCAGATGAATATATGACTCCTGATGAAGCCTGCTGGTATCTTGGGATTTCGCCTGATGACACGGATTTAGACATCGACAGGATAGAGCGCAACTACCACGCCCGTATGTCTATTTATGACCCTATACGCTTTGCCCCCGACACGCCCGAATATGACGAGGCTCGCCGGATGAGGCAGAATATCGAGGCCGCGTATGAGTATCTCGTCGAGGCATATTACGACATTTACGGCCATGATGACGCGGAAGAGGAAACGCAGCCGCAAAAATCCCCTCAGCCCGTCAGCAAAGAAAAGCCCCGCGGAAATATCATCATGAAACTTGCGCTGATTATGTCGACAGTAACAGCTTTGACTCTGGGTTACTTCCTGTATACCTCGCGTGAGAGTCCGAAAAATGACCGTGATTATTCGCGCCTCCTTCATGAGATTGAACAGCTCCGGGCAAAAACTGACATTCCCATTCAGCAGAATAATATAGCTCCTGATTACGCGGATTTAGTTGAACGGGTAATGCCGTCAATCGTGATGATTAAGACCGACACAGGGACGGGAAGCGGGTTCTTTGTCAGCGCAAACGGGGACATTCTCACAAACTGGCATGTTATACAGGGCGCGGGATATATCACCGTAACCCCTCAGAACGGAGCGAGCCTTTCCGCAAGCCTGAAGGATTATGACGCGGAAAAGGACATGGCATTATTGATGGTGAAAACGTCATCCCCTGTGAAATTCCTGACGATTAGCCCGCGTTTGCCGAGACAGGGAGAAGCCGTTATAGCCATCGGGAATCCCAAAGGGTTAAGCGGAACGGTCTCGAACGGAATCGTGTCGGCCTTCCGGGAAAATAATACTTGGGTACAGTTCACCGCGCCAATTTCGCCGGGGTCAAGCGGGGGTGCGCTCGTGAATCTCCGGGGCGAGGTTGTCGGAATGCCCACGAAGTTACGCACGGACGGACAGAATTTGAACTTTGCCATAGCTCCGGGGATATTGTCGCGCTTCTTCCAGTCAGCGAGGGACAAGACTCCGCGCAAACTTCCGGGGAAATCTGACGGCGTTGACACGGGCAGCATGATATTTGTCCGCAGTGATGAGAGCTACGAGATGTACATAGCCGCGGACTACATAGAGTATGACAGCGCAAATTCTCAGGCGGCGTTCGTGAGCGTATGGTTTCCGACAGAGAGAACTAACAGGCAGATGAAGAGGGATCCGAATTTCCGGGCGGTACACGGGAAAAATTTCGGGCCGTGCATATTGCTGTACGCTGTTGACCTGTCCGACAATACATATTTGCACCTTCGGACGGTGAATCTTTACACGGACGGGAGCATAGCGCGTGATTACGTTCGTCCGCAGAGGGATTACAGGTGGGAGAAGCCCGCGAGGGGAAGCAGGATTAATGAGCTAATCGGGGCGGTGAGGAAATATTTGGGAAGGTGAGGGCATGAAGCTGGCGGAGGATTTGCGGAGGGCGGTATTGCAGGCGGCTGTAGAGGGGAAATTGACGGGGGAAAATGTGAGGGGTGGCGGTTTGTGAGGCTGAAGGATGTAACGTACAATCACGGGCAGACCTTGTATCAGATACGGGCAGTTTAGCGATATGTCAGCAAACACCTTCAATTTATAGCGTGTCAATATTTCAGAGCAGGGATTTTTTCTTGACTCATCTGTCATAATATAGCCATCACAAAACAAAGGAGACATTTTTTCATCATGCTTAAAGATTTAGGCTCACTGCCCGCTGTGTTTCCTATGCCCGTTTTAATGGTTGCGACTTACGGCGAGGACGGAAAAATCGACATCATGAACGTAGCCTGGGGCGGCATCTGCGGAATGGACAAAATCGCCCTCAACCTTGCCACAGAGCGCAAGACCCTCAAGAATATTCTTGCCCGCAAAGCATTTACCGTAGCCCTTGCCGATGAAGCCCACGTGAAAGAAGCCGACTTCCTCGGCACAGCCTCCGGGAATGTCATGGCCGACAAGTTCGAGCGAACCGGCCTTCACGCACACAAGAGCGCACATGTTGACGCACCCGTCATTGAGGAGTTCCCCGTAACAATGGAATGCAGGCTTGAGGAAATCCGCGACTGTTTCGGCGAGCAGAGAGTCGTAGGGACAATCGTCAATGTTCTTGCGGAAGAAAGAGTCCTCGATGAGAAGGGCAAAGTTGACGCGGGGAAACTGAACGCGATAATGTTCGACCAGTTCAGGAACACATATTACACTGTCGGAAAAGAAATCGCGCAGGCATGGAGAGTCGGCGCGGAGCTGATGAAAAAGTAACAAGAGGAAAATTTTTCTCCCTTCACAAAAAACGGAGGGGGAATTTTTTTTTGCCGTTGTTTTCCTGATTGAATGCAAAACTTTTTTGGGTATAATTCCTTTTTGTTCAATCCGTAGCACAATAACTTAACACGATTTCACAAGGACGGGAGGTGAGTATTTCATGGCGGAGAACTCAACAATCGCTGAGATAAAAGCTGCTGAGACTCAAGCCGCTAATGCTGTCCAGAAAGCTAAGGAGGACGCTGCGAAAAAACTCAACCGCGCAACTTCTGACGCAGAAAATTCCCTCAAGGAAGCACGCCAGGCAGCCGCACGCCAGTTCCGCGACAAGATTCGCAGGGCAGAAGAGGCCGCAGAGACAAAAGCAAAAGCTGTTCTCTCAAAGCGTGAGTCAGATGCAAAGGCTTTCTACGAGAAACACAAAGGAAAAGTTACGGCAGCTGCTTCATTCATAATGGAAGAGGTGATGAAAAAATATGGGAGTAGCCAGGCTTAAGAAGGCGGAGCTGTATTATCACAAATCCATTCATGAACAGATCGCCGCGGCACTTCAGGAGACGGGAGCATGTCAGATAATCTCATCAGCGGAGGAAAACCATTCCCGCCCGGCTGACGTTGAAGCACTGATTTCCCGAAATGATGAATACCTCGCCGATGTCCGCTACTTGTCTAGGACATTAACACCGCACTATGTCGACCCGGTTCCGGCTCTCGACAGAATGCTGGGTGAGCGTCCTGAAGTTACAATGACGGAGCTGGCTGACCTTGCGGCGAAAACAGATCTCAAAGCGGTTTGCGATAAGACACGCGCAGTTGAACATGAGACAGGGGACAACAGGCTCAAGCTCTCAGACGCTAGGAATACGGCGTTAATTTTGTCATCACTTGAATTTTTCCCTTACCCTCTCTCAGCAATCACGGAAGGAACAAAGACATTGACCGGCGTTGTCGGAACAGTGAAGCCCGGAAATGTCAGCGGCTTAAAGGCTGCACTCGGTGATTTCTCGAAATACAGGGACGACTCAGAGTTAATCATTGCTCCCTATGACGAGAAAACTACCGATATTTTTGCGGCTTTGATTTACTCGCGCAGTATTGAGGACGAAATAAGAGAGGTCTGCGCGAAAAATGGATTTACCCCCGTTGAAGTCCCAGCGACATTGACGGGAACATATGACGAGGAAAAAGAAAGACTCGCCGGTGAAATCTCCGCGCTTGAGGCAAAAGAAATTGAGCTTGACGAGAGACTCAAAGCCCTTGCTGAAGAGAACGTGCCGACAGTGCAGAAACTTTCGGACTACTACAACAGCCTTTCCGCCCGCTATAACGGCACGGCCATGAGCGACGAGACAGACTCGGTAATGCTGACTCGATTCTGGCTTCCTGCTGACCGGGCAGACGAGATCCGCGCAAAAATCGAGGCCATAAGCACGGATGTTGAGTTAGTACTCTCAGACCCTGCGCCCGATGAAGAGCCGCCCTCACTCCTGGCGAACGGAAGCACCGTAAGGCCCTTCAACATTCTGACGGAGCTTTACTCCTCGCCGAAATACAGGGGGATTGACCCGACTCCGCTTCTTGCGCCGTTCTTCTGGGTATTTTTCGGAATGTGTCTAGGCGACGCGGGATACGGTATTGTAGTGTTCGGCCTGATTCTGTTCGTCTTCAGGAAGTACAAGAAGATTGCTCCGGGCGTAAAAGATTTCATAACGCTGTTCCTTTTCTGCTCGGTGTCGACATTTATTTACGGCGTAATTTCCGGCTCATTCTTCGGGAATTTCATTGACGCATTTTTGCCCCCGTTAGTCCCTATGAAGAATGCGTTAATGCTTGTTGACCCAATGACGAATCCCATGCAGGTATTAGGAATCTCGCTGTTGCTGGGCGTAGTTCACCTGATGTTCGGGCTTCTGATTTCGGCGTATGACAAGCTGAGGAACGGAGAAATCATTGACGCGATCGGCGAAAAAATATCGTGGTTCTTCTTCATTGTCGGACTCTGCTTATACGGTGTGGGACTGGGCGGAATGTTGCCCCCTCACTTTGTGCAGATAGGCGCGGCGATGGCTGGACTCGGAGCTGTGATAATCTTCATTTACGCGGGCAAGGGTGAGCCTAATTACTTCAAGAAGGTCATAAACGGATTCTTAGCGTTATACGGCTCAACGTCATATCTTGGAGATATTCTCAGCTACAGCAGGCTTCTTGCGCTGGGATTCGGCTCGGCGGTCATCGGAATGGTAATAAACCTTCTCGGCGGACTCGCGGCTGATATTCCGTATGTCGGCTGGTTCGTGGCAATCACCGTAGTAATCGGCGGACATATCTTCAGCATTGCGATAAACATACTCGGCTCATTTGTTCACCCGTTAAGGCTTCAGTATGTTGAATTTTTCGGAAAGTTTTACAGCGGCGGCGGAGAACCCTTCACCCCGTTGACGCTCTCACAGGAATTTGTGAACGTGAAAGCGTAAGGAAAAGTTATTACCCCCTCGCCATTAATGGCTCTCTCCCCCTTGACAAGGGGCGCAGGTTTTTCTTGCCTCTCCTGAGAAGGGGAGGTGTCTGAAAGACGGAGGGGTGAGCAGTAACAATTTCAATCACGAAAGGAACGTGTAAATCATCATGGAACATCTTGGACTTTCACTCGCGCTGTTCGGGGCGGCACTTGCGGCGGCTCTTGCAGGAATCGGATCAGCAATCGGAATCGGCGTAGCAGGCGGAGCTGCGGCAGGCGTAATGACTGAGGATCCCAACAAGTTCGGCTCATGCTTAATCCTTCAGGCACTTCCCGGAACGCAGGGTATCTACGGACTCCTTATCGCATTCTTCGTCCTGAACAAGCTCGGACTCCTCGGCGGAGCTGGCGCGGTCGCACTCACATGGAATCAGGGACTCCAGATTCTTGCGTCATGCCTCCCGATAGCGGTCGTGGGCTGGTACTCGGCAATCTGGCAGGGCAAAACGTCAGCGGCATCGATTCAGATGATCGGCAAGAAGCCTGAAGCGATGGGAAAAGCAATAATCCTCCCCGCAATGGTCGAGACATACGCCGTTCTTGCGCTTCTTACGAGTATATTAATGCTCATGGGAGTACAGGTAGGCTAATCGGGCAGGTGTTGAAGAATGGCACTTGCAGACATCAAAGCAAAAATCAAAGCAGAATCACAGGCGCAAATCAAAGCATTAGAGGCGGAAAATGACGAGAGAGTCCGCGAGATTAGCCGCAAAGTAAACGCCGAAATCAAAGAGGTTCAGGACGCTTACGCCACCAGACTCGGACGTGAAGAGCCTGAAGTTTTGAGACGGCGCGAAATTGTAGCAGAGCTTGACGCAAAGCGCGTTGATCTCGGAGTCCGTCAGCAGTTGTTGACAGAAGCATTTGACGCGGCACTTCAGCAGATGGCTTCAATGTCCCCGGACAAGTATCTGAAATTCGCGGACAAACTTCTTGCACAGGCCGTAACAACAGGAAATGAAGTTGTGTTAGTCGGCAAGAACGAGAAGAATTTAGATCAGCGATGGCTTGACGGCTACAACGCCTCGCACAATACCAAGCTGACACTTTCGGGCGACAGGCTGCCGATTTCGGGCGGATTCGTTCTCAGGAATGACAGAATTGACACAAATTGTTCGTGGGAAATGCTCATAGAGGATGCCCGCGCTGACATTGAGACCGAAGTTGTGAAGCGGTTATTCGCGTAGGGAGGTGTGTCGGCTGTGAGTTATGTATACACCGTAGCACGTTTGCGGGGTATGGAAAATCACATACTTGACACGGCATTTTTTTCGCGGCTCATGGACAGCTCCGGCATTGATGACGCATTGAAGGCACTCGGCGAAACGTCATACTCTCAGTGGATTTCGGGAAATGAGAATTTCGACAAGGCTATAGATTCGGAAATGCTCGCGACATGCAAAGAGCTTGAATCGTTTGTGCCTGACAAGGGATTAATTGACATTTTCAGAATCCCCTACGATTTCCACAACGTGAAAGTTTTGCTCAAAGGGCTGTTCAAAGTCAGAGGCGGAGAGTCTGAGGGACGGCGGTATGATTTGCTGTCTAAACTCGGAACGATTGACGCTGAGGAGCTGAAGACAGCGATTGAGACGGAGGAATACGGATTCCTTCCCTACGGTCTTACGGACTTGATTCCGCAGTGCTGGCAGTTGTGGGACGCTGGGAAAAATCCGCAGGCTGTCGAGTTGCTGATAGATCACGCCATGTTCCGGGCAATGCTGAATATCGCCGAGGGACTCAAAATGCCCGCCGTGATTCACTGGGTAAAGTCCCGGATTGACGCGGAAAACTTGCGGAGCGCGGTACGTCTCGCACGAATCAAATACGACAGCGCGAAAGCTCTTCCCTTCTTCCACGAGGGCGGAACGATTCGGCCTGATGACATGGCAAGACTCCTCAGTGAGCCTCAAGAGACTTGGAGCAGGTTATTGTCGCACACGGACATAGGCGCGGCTCTTGGGTCATTGCAGGATTCCGGCGACATAAAGACATCGCTGACTGACGTGTCGAAATCGCTTGATGACTATCTGATTCGGGTACTCGACAGCGCGAAATACTCAATGGATGCCCCGGAGAATGTTCTTCTCTACCTTCTCACAAAGGAAGCTGAAACACGTAACATGCGGGTTGCTCTTGTGTGCATATCGGGAGGGCTTGACCGCGAATTTGGGAGGAGGCTTCTGAGCAATGGCAGATAACAGCAAACCAATGGCCGCAATCGGGAGCTATGAGATGACGTTACCGTTTCAGGCTGTCGGAGTGAAGAGCGTTGTTCTGACTCCTGAGACTCGCGGGACATTTGAGTCAACTCTTGAGAAATTAGCGCGTGAAGATTATGCGGTAGTGTTCATACAGGAAGATTTGTTCGTTGAGTTCACAGCAAAAGTCGAGGAAATCAACGATAAGTATCACACCAGCGTGCTGCCTGTTCCCGGTCCTTCAGGAGCAACGGGGGCGGGGCTTGCGTCAATTCGCGGAAGCGTGGAAAAAGCCGTTGGTATGGATATATTTGCGGAAAGATAATAAAAACGGAGGCAGGAGATAAAGAAAATGCCTGAGAAAAAAGAAGTCAAAGGAGTAATAGAGAGGATCTCCGGCTCTCTTGTAATCGCGGGCGGCATGGAGGGCGCAAGTATGCAGGACGTTGTGCATATCGGCGAACTCGGACTCGTCGGCGAAATACTAGAGGTGAACGGCGACAAGGCATCAATCCAGGTGTACGAGGAAACATCCGGGTTAATGCCGGGTGAGCCTGTTGTGTCAATGGGCGAGCCTCTGAGCGTTGAGCTTGGGCCGGGGATTATTGAACAGTTCTATGACGGGATACAGAGACCGCTTGAACTCATCGAGAAGGCCGCGAAAAGCCCCTACATTTCGAGGGGAATCAGCGTTCCGGCGATTGACCGCGCAAAGAAATGGGACTTTACCCCGAAAGTGAAAGTCGGCGATGAGGTCATACCGGGCGACATTCTCGGAACAGTTCAGGAGACCGTTGTTGTTGAACATAGAATCATGGTTCCCTACGGCGTTAAAGGGAAAGTCGCAAAAATCGAGAAGGGCGAACATACCGTAGAAGACATCATAGCGGTGATTGATGACAACGGCACGAAACATGAAGTGAAAATGTTACAGCGTTGGCCGGTCAGAAAGCCCCGCCCCGTAAAGACTCGTCTCGCTCCCAATGTCCCGATGACAACAGGACAGAGAGTCGTTGACGCATTTTTCCCGGTTGCGCTTGGCGGTACTGCGTGCGTTCCCGGGCCTTTCGGATCGGGGAAGACGGTCATTCAGCACCAGTTCGCGAAATGGGCGCAGGCTCAGATAGTCGTTTACGTCGGCTGCGGTGAACGCGGTAACGAGATGACAGACGTTCTTCTTGAGTTCCCGGAGCTTGACGACCCGCAGACAGGCCAGCCCCTAATGAAGCGTACTACCCTAATCGCGAACACATCAAACATGCCCGTTGCCGCCCGTGAAGCCAGCGTTTACACAGCAATAACGCTCGCTGAATATTACCGTGATATGGGCTACTCTGTGGCACTCATGGCCGACTCGACAAGCCGATGGGCAGAAGCTCTCCGCGAAATGTCAGGCCGTCTTGAGGAAATGCCCGGCGAGGAAGGTTACCCCGCGTATCTCGGCACACGCCTTGCGTCATTCTACGAGAGGGCCGGACGCTGTATCGTAAACGGCAAAGAAGGCCGCGAGGGTTCAATCACCGTCATCGGAGCCGTATCACCTCCCGGCGGAGACTTGTCCGAGCCTGTTACGCAGAACACACTGCGAGTCACAAAAGTCTTCTGGGGACTTGACGCGAATTTGGCCTATCAGAGGCACTTCCCCGCGATTAACTGGCTCAACAGCTACTCACTTTACACAGAGAGGTTAGATCCTTACTGGGACGAAAAATTTGATGATCAGTGGAGCGGACTCCGTGTCGAGGCAATGAGCCTTCTTGAGCAGGAATCACAGCTCAACGAAATTGTGAGACTCGTGGGAATTGACGCATTATCACGCGATGAGCGCATGGTAATGGAGACGGCTAAATCATTGCGTGAAGACTTCCTCCATCAGAACGCCTTCCACGAGATTGACACGTACGCCTCAATGGATAAGCAGTTCAAGATGCTGAAGACAATTGTCGCGTTCCATCATGCCGGACTTGACGCACTCCACAAAGGCGCGGCCATGAATAAGCTGTTTAACCTCCCTGTTCGTGAGCAGATTGCGAGAATGCGCTATCTTGAGGAGAAAGACATAGGCCAGATTGACAAACTTGACGACACAATCAAGGAGCAGATCAACGGAATAATCCCTGTCGGAGGTGATAACAATGCTGCCTAGAGAGTATCGGACAATATCAAGCATATCCGGCCCGCTTATGATGGTCGAGAAAACCGCTGACGTTCGTTATGATGAGCTTGTAGAAATCACGCTTGCCAACGGGGACAAGAGACGCGGAAAAGTCCTTGAGATAGAGAGCGACAGAGCATTAGTTCAGGTTTTCGAGGGTACGACAGGAATCGAGAACGAGGACGCTAAAGTGAGATTTCTCGGCAAGGTCTTAACCCTCCCTGTATCACGCGACATGCTCGGAAGAGTCTTCAACGGACGCGGAGAACCTATTGACGGAGGCGCACCGCTTATCCCTGAGCAGAACATTGACATCAACGGAATGCCCATGAATCCGTTCTCGCGGGATTTCCCCTCAGAGTTCATACAGACCGGAATATCAACAATTGACGGCCTTAACCCGATGGTCAGAGGTCAGAAACTGCCGATATTCTCAGCGTCAGGACTCCCGCATAACAGGATGGCGGCTCAGATTGCGAGACAGGCTACAGTCATCAGCGGGCATGAGGATTTCGCGGTTGTCTTTGCGGCAATGGGTATCACGTTCGAGGAAGCGTCATTCTTCATGGAGGACTTCAGGCGGACGGGAGCGTTACAGCGCACAGTACTGTATATCAACCTTGCTGATGACCCCGCAATAGAGCGTATATCGACTCCGCGTATTGCTTTGACGGCGGCGGAATATCTCGCGTTTGAGTGCAACATGCATGTTGTTGTCATTCTCACGGACTTAACGAACTACTGCGAGGCACTCCGGGAAATTTCAGCGGCAAGGAAGGAAGTCCCCGGCAGAAGAGGCTACCCGGGATACCTTTACACCGACCTTGCGACAATGTACGAGAGAGCCGGACGACTCAAGGGCAAGAGCGGAAGTATCACGCAGATTCCCATTCTTACAATGCCTGAAGATGACAAGACACACCCAATCCCCGACCTTACCGGCTACATCACGGAAGGGCAAATCATCCTCAGCAGGAGCTTACACCGTCAGGGAATTTACCCGCCTGTTGACGTAATGCCGTCCCTTTCGCGACTGAAGGACAAAGGAATCGGGCGCGACAAAACAAGGGAAGATCACGCCGACTTGATGAACCAGCTTTTTGCGGCCTATGCGAGAGGCAAAGAGGCCAAAGAGTTAGCGGTCATTCTCGGCGAGGGTGCATTGTCGGACGAGGATAAAGCGTTTGCGAAATTCTCAACAGTCTTTGAGGATAAATATGTTCGTCAGGGCGAGTATGAGAACAGGACAATCAAAGAGACTCTCGAACTCGGCTGGGACTTGCTGACAATGATTCCTGTGAAGGAACTCAAGAGAATCCGCGATGCCTACATCGAGAAATATTTGAACCCGCTGCTGAAGGCAAAATCAGAGAAGGGCGAAGCGTAAAGGAGGGTGTCTGACGATGGCACGAATCAACGTCAACCCTAACCGTATGGAATTGTCCCGCCTGAAGAAACGCCTTGCCGTCGCAAAAAGGGGTCATAAGCTCCTTAAAGACAAGCAGGACGCTTTAATCAAGGCATTTCTTGAGAAGGCCAAAGCAGGAAAGGAACTCCGCGAGTCAGTCGAGAAGGAATTATTAGAGTGCTACGGGACATTTGTACTTTCACGGGCGCAGACTACCCCGGAGATTTTGGAGCAGGCGTTAATTTTCCCCGGCGCAAAGTCCGAACTGTCGGTGAGCTGGCACAACGTCATGAGCGTAATGGTTCCCGAATATGACGTAAAGCAGGAAGGCAACCCCGTAAATTACGGCTTTGTGAATGTCCCCCTGTTGCTTGACGCGGCACTTGAACAGTTCAGCGGGATAATCGTGAAGCTGCTGCACCTTGCCGCCGAGGAGAAAGCAATTCGCCTCATGGCCGGAGAAATTGAGCGCACAAGACGCAGGGTCAACGCCTTAGAGTACGTGATGATCCCGAATCTGGCTGAGACAATACGCTACATCAGCATGAAACTTGATGAGCAGGACAGATCCACATTGAGCCGACTCATGAAGATAAAGGAAATTGTTTCGGCGTAAAGAGAAAATTAATCCCCTCGATGTGAGTCGGGGGGAATTTTTTTTGCCTGTATAATAATTTCCGTGAGGTGATATTTTGCTGACGGACTTCAAAAAGGAATGGCTGAATCTGACTCTGGGCAACGATTTCATGTTCGGGAAGGTGTTTCAGGACACAAGCCTCTGCCGTGAGCTGATACAGCTTATACTCCCTGAGCTTGACATTGAGCGCGTTGAATTTCCTGAACGACAGAAAGCATTGGCTGAAGGAATCTTTATGCACGGCGTGAGATTTGATGTTTACACGCGGACAGACAAAGGCGAAATTATTGACGTTGAAATTCAGACGGCTGACACTGGCAACCTTCCCAAACGCATACGGGCTTATCACTCAATGATTACCCGCAGTGAAATGGACATCAGGAAGATGAAAAATTACAATGATATTCACAAAGCCTACGTAATATTCATCTGTCTGTTTGATCTGTTCGGGAAGGGAAGACATATCTACACATTCAGGAATATTTGCATGGAAGACACAAGCATAGAGCTTAATGACGGAGCTTCTACGATATTTCTTAACGCTAAGGGAGTCGCTGATGATGTCAGCCCAAGAATGAAAGCATTTCTGAATCTCACAATGGGCATAAAGTCGGACGATTCGTTTGTGAAAAGATTGGAGGCAAAAATGGAAGAAGTGTTAATGACTCCTGAAATGGAGTGGGAGTACTGGGCGCAGAGAACACGGGCGCAGGATTATTTTGACAGGGGAAAGAATGAAGGCTTGAGCCTGGGACGGCTCGAAATTGCCGGACGTATGCGCAACGCAGGATTCACTGATGAGCAGATATGCAGCCTCACAGGTTTATCCCCTGAAGACCTCAGCAGAATTTAGCGCAAAAATTTACCCCCGGCGGAAATTCCGGGGGCTTTCGTTACCTTTGTCCTTTGTCGTAAATCTGTCCCAACGCCCGCGGGCTTCTGTTGCTCCTCCCGAAAAACACAAGCAGCAACAGTGTCAAGGCATACGGCAGAGTTCGAACAAGATCGTTATAGCTTGAAGGCAGTCCCAGCTGATGAATCACCGCAGAGCCGGCACTCCGCGCAAATCCGAACATGATACACGCAAACAGCGCAGGAAGTATTGACCAGTTCCCGAAAATTAACGCCGCAATCGACAAATACCCGTAGCCCAAATATATATCAGGCGAGAAATTTGCCGACACAGAATAAGCGAAACTCATTCCCGCAATCCCCGAAAGACACCCCGATATGAACACCGCAAGAGTCCTCACCGCGTAGACGTTAATCCCGGCCGCGTCTGCTGAGTGTGGATTATCCCCGCAGGCACGCAGGCGCATTCCGTACACCGTCCTGTACATCACGTACCACATCACAGCAGCCACAATCAGAATCATTATCTCGAACGGGTAAACGTCCCTGAACGCCGCCCCGATTATCGGAATATCGCTGAGTCCCGGAATTGTGATTCTTGCGCTCGCACTCAGCATGAATTTGTTTGCGTCATTCCCGAAAAATGAGGCGTTAATTCTTTTTGTGAGGAAGCTCGTTAAGGCCATCGCTAAAATGTTCATTACTACACCGCTTATTACCTGATCCGCTTTGAACTTCACGCACAATAACGCATGGAGAAGCGCGAATATTCCCCCGCCAATCACAGCGCAAATGAATCCAGCGTAATACGGCACATGCGACTCAGCTCCGAATATCCCGTACAAGTACACAGTCGCAAATGCCCCCGTGAACGCCCCGAATCCCTGGAAGCCCTCAAGCGCAAGATTCGTTATTCCGCTCTTCTCACTGTAGATTCCGCCGATTGCCATAATGAACAGCGGAAGCGAAAAGCTCAGGCCGTCAATTATTATCATGTCAGGCATTATTTCCGCCTCCTTCCGAGAATTGACGAACACGCCGCGAATGTCAGTATGAACGCCGTAACAAGACTCGCTATCTCCATGTCTATATTCTGCCGCGAACTCATATACACCGAGCCTTTCGAGATTACTGTTATCAGGAATGACGCAAGCACACAGCCTAGGGGATCATTACCGCCCAAAAGTGAGACCGCTATAGCATCGAATCCCATTGACGGAACAACACCGGGCTGAATCGCCGCAAGGTAGCCGCAGAAGTACGACACTCCCGCGAGTCCCGCCAACGCTCCCGATAATGTCATCGTCATTAGTGCAGTCCTGTTTACGTTCATTCCCGCGTAATATGCCGCGTTCGGGGACAATCCTGACGCTTTTATCTCGTAGCCGTATGTCGTACGCTCAATGAACCAGTGAAGGAACAACGCCGTTATTATCGCGACAGGGAACGCAAGCGCAATATCTACCTTCAAGCCCTCCCACCTGAAGCCCGAAAGAGTCAGCCTCGCCGCGCTGATGATTGATTTGCTTTGTCTTGAGACGGGATTAATGTAGAACGTGTTGATGTAAAACGTTATCATATACATCAAGATTGAGTTTATCATTATGGAGCTTACGACCTCGTTCACGTTGAAGCGGTACTTGAGCCAGCCGATTAACGCGCCTATTAACGCACCCGCAACGAAGCCCACAATGACGACAGCAATTTTTGACGGGAGAATCATTGCGGCCATGTGAGCGCAGAATCCCGCGAATAACATCTGACCCGATACGCCTATGTTGAAGAAGCCGCCCTTTAACGCCAGCGCAACGGCAAGAGACGCGAAAATCATCGGGGTCATCGCGTCAATGAAGCTCATGAAGTCCGTGAACATATTTTGACGGCCTGAATATCTCACCTTCTCCATCAGTCCCGAACCCCGCAATAAATCCATATATGCCGACACGGGATCTTTTCCCATCAGCCACAGGATTAACGCGCCGAATATCAGGCTGATTATGATTGCGATTAATGACTGTGTGAATTTCCTCATGCCGTCTTCACTCCCATCAGGTATAGGCCGATTTCGTCCGCTGAAATTTCTGACGCAGGGGAAATTTTGTTGATGCTACCGCTGTAGATTACCGCTATTGTGTCGGCGCAGTCTAAAATCTCGTCCAAGTCAAGCGATATTAACAGCACCGCCGCACCCCTGTCCCTTTCGGCTACAATATGCTTGTGAATGTTCATGACGGCTCCTGCGTCAAGCCCCCTCGTAGGCTGCATGAAAATAATTAACGGTGTCTTCATGTCAAGCTCGCGGGCAATTATGGCCTTCTGCTGATTCCCGCCGGACATTTCGCGGGTTACTGTGCTGCCTCCCTGACCGCTGCGAATGTCGTACGCTTCCTCTAACTTTTCGCCGTAAGTCTTGAACTCCGACTTGCTGATTATTCCCTTGCGTGAAAATTTATGCGTGTAATACTGCCTCAGCGGAAAATTATTGTTCAGCGTGAAATCAAGAATGAGTCCGACATTATGACGGTCTTCAGGGATATACGCGACTCCTTCTGTGATATGCTCGCGGACTGTAGCATTTGTTATGTCATGGCCGCAAAGTGTTACAGAGCCTCCCGAAATTTTAGCGAGTCCCGCAATTGAGTCGGCTAATTCGTTCTGACCGTTCCCGGAGACTCCCGCAACCGCGAAAACTTCACCCGCGTGAATCTGGAAGGATACATTTTTCACAGCGTCGAGTCCGGCGGCGTTCTTCACCGTCAAATTTTTCACGTCAAGAACAACATCTCCGAAATGAGCGGGCTTCCTCTCAGTCGTGAATGAAATATCATGTCCGACCATCATTCGCGCCATGTCATCAGTTGAGGCCGTCTTAACGTCAAGAACGTCTACCAGTTTTCCCCGGTTCATTATCGCGCAGCGGTCAGCAACGGATTTTATCTCGTTCAATTTGTGAGTGATGAGAATGATTGTCTTCCCTTGTTCGCGCAGGCCGTTCAATACCCACAGGAACGCTTTAATCTCCTGAGGCGTTAATACTGCTGTAGGCTCATCGAATATCAGTATATCGGCCTCGCGGTATAACATCTTCAGGATTTCGACTCTCTGGCGTGTTGCGACATTGAGATTTTCTATTACGTCAGTCGGATTAACTTTCAGGCCGTAACGCTCGGACAATTCCGCGATGTCGTGATTCGCTTTCTTCATGTCGACAAACGGAATGACCCCGAAAATTTTTCTCACAGGCTCAAGACCAAGCACAATATTTTCTGCGACCGTGTAATTCGACACAAGCTGGAAATGCTGATGCACCATTCCGATACCGAGCGAACCTGCGTAACGCGGCGATGTGATATGCTCCAATTTCCCGCGCACGTAAATTTCTCCCCCGTCAGGCTCATACATTCCGAACAACATACTCACGAGAGTCGATTTACCCGCGCCGTTTTCGCCCAAAACAGCAAAAATCTCACCCTCCTTCACAGAGAGTGAGACATCATCATTTGCGACTATTCCGGGAAAACGTTTCGTGATGTGCCGGAACTCTACAATGTTTTCTGCCATTATTCCGCGTCAATCCCCTCGAAATTGTCCGGCGTTGTCCCGCTTGTGAATGAAGCAGGCTTAATCTTCCCGGCTTTGAGGAGAGCGAGAGCCGAGTCAATTTTTGCGATTGCGTCATCGGTAAGCTGATTGCGTCCCGGTGTCTTCACGTAGTCGATTGATCCGCTGTCAGCACCGAGAAGGAAATTACCGCCCCTGAATTTCCCCGCGGCTATATCTTCAAGGACTCTCTTGTTGTTAATGCTCATGGCCTTTAGCGAGCTTGTGAGAACGACATTTGAGTTGCCGTTTTTGCCGTCATCGTACTGGTCAACATCAACGCCGATAATGTAAACCCCCTTTGACTCTTTCGCGGCCGTGAAGACTCCCATTCCTGCCTTGCCTGCCGCAACAAATATCACATCGCAGCCCTCGCGGATTAACGCCTGCCCGACAATTTTCCCGCTGGCCTGGTCAATGAATGAGCCGATGTAATTTCCGCCGACATTTTTCCCGTTCAGGTCAACCCCGGAATATGACGCAAGCTCGACAATTTCCGCCTTTGTCCCGTAGTGCCTGTTCGCGTAATTCACGCCCGACATGAAGCCGTACTGATAGTTTACGTTCGACGGGAATGTGATTCCGTTTGCGACTGCTACCTTGTTCGACTTTGTGCTTAATGCCGCCGCAATCCCCGCGAGGAATCCGCCTTCCTCCTCTTTGTACTTCATCGCGTTTACGTTTTCTTTTGATGACTCGCGCCCTTCATCATCTGTCGGGTAAGCGTCAACGAGCAGGAATTTCACATCGGGGTTGTCATCTGCGATCTCGGCTATTCCCGCAAAACGGAAGCTCAAGCACACAACAGCGTCATAATCTGCCGTAACATTCTCAACAGCCTTCATGCATTCGGCAGGGTCTCCGGTCTTTTCATGAATAACCGTAATTTTTGTGCCGGGATTCTCTTTCTCGAACGCGACAACACCGTTATAGTTGTCCTCGTTGAAGCCGCCGTCATGAACGTCATTCGGTGATGTGATGACTGCGACTTTGAGTCCGTCAGCAAAAGACGAACCCGCCATGAACGCAAGCACCGTTAAAACTGTGAACGCAAAGAGTAAATGCTTCTTCATGGAATGAACACCTCACTGTGAAATTTGGATACGGCAATTATACACGGCTTGACAAAATTTTTTCCGCCATGTAAAATTTCACCCCTGAAAAAACTAACTTTTCAGGAGGATTTAACCGCATGGCCAAAAGACAAATGGTTTACGGCATCAACGACACACCGCCATTTCTGATAACGCTTCTCTCAGGAGCACAGCACGTATTAACCCTATTCGGCGCAACAACGTTAGTTCCTTTGATATTCGGCCCCGCAATGGGAATGGACGCACTGCAAATAGCCTCGTTAATCTCCTGCGTTTATTTCGGAATGGGAGTAGCAACGTTAATACAGACAAGCAAAAAGCTCGGTTCAGGATTGCCAATCGTCCAAGGATCGAGCTTTTCTTTTATCCCATCGGTCATGACGGTTATAGCCCTCTACAAAGCCGGAGGGCCTGAGCAGGTCATGCAGTACATGGGCGGAGGACTCATAGCGGGCGGAATAATCCTGTCCATAATCGGCTACTCAAGAATCGCCGGGGTAATCCGCAAAGTAATCACCCCTGTAGTAATCGGCCCGGTGATAATGGCTATAGGCTTCTCGCTTGCCGGGACTGCCATACAGGGCAACGCCGCTAATTACTGGCCTGCCTCGCTGGGAGTCGTGGTACTGATATTCATATTCAGCCTAGTGTTGAAGAACAAGTACATCAACATTTTCGCGATACTTCTTGCGATTGTGATAACGTACTGCGTATGCCTCTGGCTGTCGGTAAATGGAACATTCGCGCCCGATCACCCCGCTTACATCAACCTTGCGAGAGTGGGCGAGGCTCCGTGGATAAGGGACATAAAGAACGTCATAATCCCCTGGGGAATGCCCAAGTTCAGCCTTATGGCAATTGCGGCCATGCTTGCGGGATTCTTTGCGACAATGATCGAGTCAATCGGCGACTATCATTCGGTGTCGTACGCTTCCGGCGCGGAAGACCCTGACTCCGAGACGATAAGCCGCGGGCTTGGCGCGGAGGGACTCTGCTGTGCTCTGTCGGGCGTATTCGGCTCAGTCGGCACAACGTCATACACCGAGAATATCGGCTTGATCGGTCTGACGGGAGTCGCGTCAAGAGTCGTAGTAAGGACGGGAGCAGTGATATTAATCCTGATGAGCTTTGTAGGAAAGTTAAGCGCACTGATTGCCACAATGCCATCACCCATAATCGGCGGGGCGTATATAGCTCTGTTCGGGACAATCGGCGCAATGGGCATTCAGGTTTTATTGAGGGCGGATATGTCGAGCCAGAGAAATATACTGATTGTAGGGTTCGCGTTCCTTATGGCGCTTGGCCTGCCCGGATGGGTTGAGGCGAATCAGGCTATCTTCATGAATGACGCACAGAGTCAGTTAATGCACACACTCGGCGGAATGGTCTGGGCGGTGCTGAAGACTCCGATGGCGGTTGCGGGACTTTGCGCGGCGGTCTGCGACTCACTCATTCCGGGAACGGACGAGGAGCGCGGAATCAACGTTGCGCCTAGAGAATTTTAGCGCAGAAATTACGACATGCCCCCGGTGAAAGTGCCGGGGGTTTTTGTTATGGTGATATAATCTCGAAATCCTGAAAATACAGAAGGGGAATAAATTTCTATGGTTTTCTCGTCAGGCATATTTATGTTTCTGTTTCTGCCCGGACTCTTAGTGATGTATTACGCGCTCAGGGGGCGGGCAGTACGCAACTATATACTCCTCGTGGCAAGCCTCCTGTTTTACGCATGGGGTGAGCCTATATTCATATTCATAATGCTTGCCTCAATTTTCGCGAACTGGGCATTGTCTCTCATCATGTCAAAGTCGACGCGGCCAAAGCTGTGGCTGACTCTGGCGATAATTCTTGACGTGTTATTGCTGGGCGTGTTCAAGTACGCGGGCTTCATCACGGAAAATCTCGGAATGACCCGTATCAACATCGCGCTGCCCATCGGAATATCATTCTTCACATTTCAGATGATGAGCTACGTTTTTGATGTGTACTACGGAAACTCACAGGCTCAGAAAAATCCGCTCTATGTTGCACTGTACATATCATTTTTCCCTCAGCTAATCGCCGGGCCTATAGTCCGCTACAATCAGATAGCCGAGGAAATCACAGAGAGGGACGAAAATTTTGACATGTTCAGCGCGGGAGTCAGGCGGTTCATTTACGGACTCGGCAAAAAGATTCTCCTCGCGAATTTTGTCGCACAGGTTGCGGATAACGTTTTCGGCTACCTGATTAACCCGTCAATTTCTATGGCGTGGTTCGGCGCACTCGCATACACATTGCAGATATACTTTGACTTTTCCGGCTACAGCGACATGGCTATAGGTCTGGGCTTAATGTTCGGCTTTCACTTTGAGGAGAACTTCAATTATCCCTACACGGCCTCAAGCGTTGCGGACTTCTGGCACAGGTGGCACATATCGCTGTCGACATGGTTCCGTGATTACGTCTATATACCGCTTGGCGGGAACAGGGTGAATCATTCGCGCTGGGTGCTGAATCTTTTCGCGGTCTGGCTTCTGACGGGTATATGGCACGGTGCTAACTGGACATTTATCCTGTGGGGCTTGCTATATTTTGCGCTGTTACTGTTCGAGCGTGAGACGGGAGTCAAGCTCGGCCATGTTCTGACAATGCTTTGCGTGATTCTTGCGTGGGTAATATTCAGGTGTGAGACTGTCAGCAAGGGATTCGGCTTTATCGCGTCAATGTTCGGCCTTAAAGGGAACGCGCTTTATGACAGCGGATTTATTGAATACGTCAAAGGCACGTGGCTTGTGATGATTTTCGCGCTCATCGGAGTATTTCCGGCTGTCGGGAATTTCCTGCGCGGGCGTAAATGGATCGAGTCGGCGTGGCTTTGCATTTTGCTGGTAATCTCGCTGCTTGAGATAGTCGGCTCAACATACAATCCGTTCATATACTTCAACTTTTAGCGGCGGCTGTGAAAATGAAAGCTGAGAGATTCACGGCGGTAATGTTCCTCGCTGTGATTATGCTGATGATGTGCGCTGTATTCGGCTCATTCACTGTCAACGCGGCCATGAAGCTGCTGAACCGTGAAAGCTCCGGCGTTCATATTTCTGTTGACTGGGAAAAGCTGTACCCCTTCACGGACGGCAGGGAGCAGAATATTGCCTCAGAGAAGGAATCACTTGCTGAATATCTGAAGCAGAAATTTGGCGACTATACCTCGAAATATCTTCCCGGCTACTACAGAATGACGGAGGCCGCGAAGAAATATGAGTCCCTCATAGGCTGGAACATGACCTCAGTGTACGAATACAATCCTGTAATGATACTTGAGGGCGGTTATCTTGCTCCGTTCGTGGAAAGCAGAGACATCACAGAACACGCCGAATCTACAGTGTCGCTTGCAGAGTTTTGCGCGGGGCTGGGAATTGATTTCTTCTACGTCAACGAACCCGGCAAAATTTGCGCCAGTGAAGACAGAAATATATCCGGCATTCTCGATTTCTCCAACCAGAACGCAGACAGATTTCTCGCGAAACTCAAAGAAGCGGGAGTTAAGTATTATGATTTACGCAGAATTACTCATGACGGGGGGGGGGTATGAATCATCACGGCATGTTCTTTGCGACAGATCATCACTGGAAGCCGGAGACAGGTTTGTGGGTGGCGCGGCATATATTGAGATTCCTGCGTGATGATTACGGATGGCCGGTTGAACCTGAGAGTCTCAGCCCGGAAAAATTCGATTACACGGTTTCTCATGGCTGTTTTCTCGGTGCGCTGGGAAAAAAAATTACCCTCTCACGCGCAAGGCCGGACGATTTCACGGTGATATATCCTAAGCGCAATATAATGCTTGATTTTTCGCTGCCTGACATCGGGCTGGACATCAGCGGGGATTTCTCAGTGTTCTATGGCATGAAGTATTTTGTCTCAGGGGATTACTACGGGAATGACACCTACATGACTTACTGTTACGGAACGCGCCCAATGCTAAAAGCCAGAAGGACAGACGGAGGGCGGAAGAAGTTATTTCTCATCAGGAACTCTTTTTCCAGTGTTATAATCCCGTTTCTTTCGCTGGAAATCGGAGACATCAGCGCGGTTGACCTGCGTTATTTGCGGGGAATGGCTGACGGAAGCATAAGACGCTATATCGCAGAGGAACGGCCTGACGCTGTAATTCTGATATATCATGTATCAGTTCCAGGGAGAACATCTGAAATTGACCGAAGGCTGTGGGATTTTCACTAGTAAGGGGGAAACAATGTGAGGAAATTAAAGCCGGAAAGATTCACGGCGGTGGTATTCATATTCGCGATCACGGCGTTCATGCTGATGTCATTTTACAGCGTGGCGGCAAGAACGCATGACATGATAGAGCAGCCGCGCGGGGAAATCCCGGTAGACTGGCAGAAGATTTACCCGTTTGACGATGGAAGGAGGGAAGAGTCGCAGTCGCAAAAAATCTCGTCATTGTTCGGGTATATCGTGAGCAGGCTGGAAAAATATACGTCCGAAATGCTTCCGGGCTATCACAAAATGGTTGAGGCCGCGAAAAAATACGAGGACTCCGCCCGCTGGAACATGGTATCAGTAGCAGACTACAACGCCGTAACGAGGCTCAAAGATGGCTATCTTGCCTCATACACTCCGAGCCGTGATATTGCGTATGACGCTGAGTCGCTGAAAGCGTTTGCAGTTTTTTGCGCTGAAAGGGGAATCGATCTGGCGTATATTGCTTTCCCGTCGAAAATCTGCGTGTCTGATGACCGGGAAATCTCTGGCCTTCTTGACTTCTCGAATCAGAATACGGACAGACTTCTTGACATGCTCAAAGATTCGGGCGTGAAACATTATGACTTCCGCAAAAATCTTCACGCGGCGGGAATGAATCATCATCAGTCATTCTTCAGGACAGACCTTCACTGGAAGCCGGAGACGGGCTTATGGGCAGCGGGCGAGATACTGAAGATTCTGCGGGATAATTTCGGCTGGGACGTTAATCCCGGTGCGCTGAAGCCTGAGAATTTCAGGTACGAGATTTACCGGGACTGGTATTTAGGCGTTCGCGGGAAAAAGGCGACATTAGCCCGTACTAAGCCGGAGGATTTCACGCTGATATATCCGAAATTCGGGGTCAGCCTGAAATTTGAGGTGCAAAGTCTCGGAGTGAACCTGTCCGGGGATTTCGGGATAATCTACGACATGAAGCAGGTTGAGCCGAAAGACTATTACGGCAAAGACTCTTACGCGGCGTATATTTACGAGAACAATCCCCTTGTGAGAATGGAGAACTTTAGCCGAAAGAACGGAAAAAGGCTGCTGATCATAAAAGATTCTTTCTCGAACTGTGTTATACCGTTCATTGCGCTTGAAGTTCAGCATGTTGATGTTCTTGACCTGAGATATTTCACAGGGAGCGTGAGGAATTTTGCTGACACTGTGAAGCCTGATGCGGTGCTGGTGATGTACTATGCCGCGATTCCGGGAAGAGCCGACAAAAACGAGAAAAGCCTGTGGGATTTCCGTTAGTGAAGGGAGAAAACATGAGGAAATTAAAGCCGGAACATTTTACTGCACTAATATTTTTGTCTGTCATAACAGGAATAATGCTATCAGTGTTATTTGTGTTTGTGTCGAAAAAAGTTAAGAACGCGGAAAATCCTCGGCATGATGTCAGAATAGACTGGGAGAAAGAATATCCCTTCATGAATTACGTACCCGGGGGGGGGGGGTATAAAGTGTCATCTTTCTTCTATGATTATGTGAAGGAAAAGCTGGAAAATTATACCTCAAAAGAACTGGCAGGGTATTATTCCTATGTTGAATCGTCGAAAAGGTATGAAAACTTTCTCGGCTGGAACATGGCTCCAATGTCTGAATATAACGCTGTCATGAAAATGCCGTGCGGGCAGCTCACAACATACACCGAAAGCAGGGATGTAACGTACGATGCTTTACGGACTGTGAGTCTTTCTGATTTCTGCCGCGAAAGGGGGATAGATTTCTTCTACATCAACGCCCCTAAGAAAGTATGCATCCACGAAGACAAAGAAGTATCGGGGATATTGGACTTCTCGAATCAGAATACGGACAAGTTTCTTGACATTCTCGGAAAAAACGGGGTGAAATATTACGATCTCAGGAAAACTCTTCACGCGGAAGGAATGAATCATCACGGGTCATTTTTCCCGACTGATAATCATTGGACAATTGAGACAGGGTTTTGGGCATCTAGGCACATCCTCAAAATTCTGAAAGATGATTACGGATGGCCTGTGAATCTCGGAGTCTTAAGCCGTGAAAAATTCAGATTCAAAACTTATCGTGAGCATTTTTTAGGGGCATACGGCAAAAAAGTTACGCTTGCCAGAGCAAAGCCCGATGATTTCACGCTGATAACACCTAAATACAGTTCAAGTATAAGGCTGTCAGTTCCTCAAAGCGGAATTGACGCTGAGGGAGATTTTTCCGTCATGCTGAATTATAGCGCGCTTGAGCCAAAAGACTATTACGGCAAAAACACGTACGGCACCTACAGTATGCACAGCTCAGTGATAAGGACTGAGAACATGAATATTTCGGAGGGTAAGAAATTTCTGCTGATACGTGATTCATTTTCCGGGTGCGTTCTCCCGTTCCTTGCGCTGGGAGTGAAGTATGTTGACGCTGTGGATCTGAGATCCTTCAGTGGCAGTATAAGGAGCTATATTGAGAGAGAGAAGCCCGATGCCGTTGCGGTGATGTACTATGCTGAAATGCCCGGGAGGACTGGCGCGCCGTATTCAAGCGATACAGACAGAAGGCTATACGATTTCAGATAGATTTGCGGGGAGTGATTTATTTTGAAGCCTGAGAAAGTTACGGCTGTGGTATTCATATCCGTGATTATAGCGTTCATGATGATGTCGGCATATGCTTTTGTGTCATCGGAAGATTCACCGGGGCTTGAAGATTGCACGTCCAAAAAGCTGCCCGGCTACTACAGACTTGTAGAGAGCGCGAGAAAGTATGATGACATAATGCGCTGGAACATGGCTTCAGTTGCAGGCTACATTGCGGCAAGACCCGGCTACAGTCCTGTGATGAGGCTGTATGACGGCTGGCTGACGAATTTTGTCATAAGCTGTGATGTTACGCATGACGCGGGGGCGGTGAAAGGGCTTGCGGATTTCTGCGCTGAGAAGGGAATAGATTTTGCCTATATCAATTTCCCGCACAAAGTCTGCAAGTATGAGGACAAAGAAATCTCCGGCATTCTCGATTTCACGAACCAGAACGCGGACAGGCTGCTTGCCCGGCTGAAAGAGTCCGGCGTGAGAGCTTACGACTTCCGGGAGAGTCTTCACATTGCGGGAATGAGGCATCATGAGTCATTTCACGTTACCGATCATCACTGGAAGCCGGCGACAGGACTATGGGCAGCGAGGGAAGTGCTGAAGATTCTCCGGGACGATTTTGGCTGGGCTGTCAATCCTGACCTTCTGAGGCCGGAAAATTTCAGGTACGTGATATATCCTGAATGGTTCTTAGGGTCATGGGGGAAAAAGTATACGCTTGCCCGTGCGAAGCCTGACGATTTCACGATGATATATCCGAAATTCGGAACAAGACTTCATTTTGAGATACCAAGTCAAGAAGTTAATCTGTCCGGGGATTTCGGAGTAATTTATGACATGAAGCAGGTTGACCCGAAAGACTATTACAGCAAAAATCCATACGGGGCATATATTTACGGAGACAATGACCTTACTAGGACAGAGAACAGGAATATGACAGGCGGGAAAAGGCTGCTTGTCGTGAAAGCATCGTTCTCAAACTGCGTTGTGCCGTTTGTTGCGCTGGGAGTCAAGTATGTTGACGTAGTGGACGTGCGTTACCTGAAGGACGGCCTGCGGGCATTCATTGAGTTGTCCCGGCCTGACGCGGTAATAGTTGAGTACAACTCAGAAATACCGGGCGTAACCGAAAACTGGACTGCCTCAGAGGCGGCGAAGAGGACATACAAATTCTAAGAGGTGATGAAAATGAAGCCTGAGAAATTTACGGCGAGAGTGTTCATATTTGTGATTATAGCGTTCATGCTGCTGTCGGTCTATGGTATCGGCGCGAGGACAAAAAAACTGATAGATACTTCAAAGGCAGGGGCAAACATAGAATGGGAGAAACTTTACCCGTTTTATGAAGAGAGTGAAAAGACAAAAAGCGCAAGATTTTCACCGTTAATGAATTTATACAGGAACATCAAAAACAAACTTGAGCTTTATGTGTCTGAGAAAATGCCGGGCTATTACAGTTTTGTTGAGGCGGCAAAGAAATATGAGGATGTCTTGAAATGGAACATGGTTTCAGTGTTAGATTACAATGCAGTGGTACGGCTCAAAGACGGATATTTTACATCATACATGCCCAGTCTTGACGTAACGCATGACGCAGAGGCGGTGAAAGGGCTTGCGAATTTCTGCGCCGGGAGGGGAATAGATTTCGCGTACATTAATTTTCCGGCAAAGATCTGCAAATCTGAGGACAGGAATATTTCCGGCATTCTCGACTTCACGAATCAGAACGCGGACAAACTTCTTGCCATGCTGAAAGAGTCAGGGGTAAGACATTACGATTTCCGGGAAAATCTCCATAAAAGGTGGGACGGGAGACATCATGCCGCGTTTTTTGTAACAGATCTTCACTGGAAGTCTGAGACAGGATTATGGGCGGCAGGGGAGATACTCAAAATTCTGCGGGACGATTTCGGATACGATGTGAATCCCGCCGTACTTAGTCCGGAAAATTTCGAGTATGTAGTTTATCCCGCCAGCTTGCTTGGGTCAGAAGGGAAAAAAGTAACATTAGCCCGCGCCAAGCCTGAAGATTTCACGGTGATATATCCTAAATTCGCGACTGCTCTCAATGTTGAAGTGCCAATGATGTTGCTGAATATATCGGGTGATTTCAGGGTAACTTATGACGTAGACGAAAGCAAGATGGGAGACTATTACGGAGGCAGTCCCGGAATATTATATAATCATGGGAATAATCCCCTAGTCAGAATTAAGAACATGAATAAGCCAAGCGGGAAAAAAATTATCTTCGTTCACGATTCATTTTCCCACACTGTGATACCATTCGCAGCACTGGAGCTTCAGCATGTTGACGCGGTAGACCTTCGGCAGTTCACGGGGAGCCTGAGAAGGTTTATTGAGCAGGAAAAGCCTGATGCGGTCATAGTGGAGTATTATTCTGTTATGCCGGGAAAGTATAGCAGCCCGAACGTTACCAATGAAGACCAAAGGCTGTACAATTTTCAGTAATAGCTGAGGTGATGAGAATGAAGCCTGAGAGATTCACCGCGTGCGTGTTCACGTTTGTGATTGGCGCGTTAATGCTGTCGGCGGTGTTCGGTTTCGCGTCAAACAAAATAAATCATGATGAGGAAGCACCCGGGCAGAGAATAAAAATAGAATGGGAGAAGATTTACCCGTTTGAGATCAGCGCGGAAGAAATGCCCGCGAAAGATTCGCCGCTTGTGAAATTGTATGAGCATGTCAAAGAGCGTCTCGAATCTTACACATCAAAGGAAATGCCGGGCTATTACAGTCTCGTTGAGTCGGCCAAGAAATATGAGGATGTCTTGGGCTGGAACATGGTTCCTATATTTGATTACAATGCGGTCGTACGGCTCAAGGACGGATATTTGACCTCATACACGCCAAGCCTTGATGTTAGGCATGACGCTGAAGCTGTGAAAGGGCTTGCGGATTTCTGCGCCGGGAGGGGAATAGATTTCGCGTACATTAATTTTCCCACAAAAATCTGCGTGTCAGAGGACAAAGAAATTTCCGGGACTCTCGATTTCGCGAATCAGAACGCGGACAAATTTCTTGCCATGCTGAAAGATTCAGGCGTGAGAAATTATGACTTCCGGGAAAATTTGCACTTTAGTGCTATAGGGGGGGGGGGTATGAATCATCACGGGGCGTTCTTCATCACTGATCATCACTGGAAGCCGGAGACAGGACTATGGGCGGCGGGAGAGATACTCAAAATTCTGCGCTATGATTTCGGATATGACGTTGAGCCGGAAATACTGAGGCCGGAAAATTTCAGGTACGTGATATATCCTGAATGGTTCTTAGGGTCAGCGGGGAAAAAATTGACATTGGCACGGGCAAAGCCGGAGAACTTCACGCTGATATATCCTAAATTCACTGCCAACATAAAATTTGAGATACCCGGCAGGAATCTGGCTATGTCAGGAGATTTCGCGATAACCTATAACATGAAGGATGTTGACACGAGAGACTATTACGGCAAGAATACTTACGCGGCATATATTTACGCGGACAATGCTCTGACGAGAATGGAGAACATGAATATACCGGGCGGCAAAAAGCTTCTCATTATCCACGAATCAATGTCAAACTGCATTATACCGTTTGTTGCGCTCGGAGTCAGCCATATCTACGCTATAGACCTTCGGCACTTCTCAGGGAGCCTGAAAAGATTCATTGAGCAGGAAAAACTCGATGCCGTTATAGTGATGTATTATGCGACTGTGCCGGGAAGGTATGCTAATCCGTCAGCAACAAAAGAAAACAAGAAATTATACGATTTCAGGTAACAAAAATCCCCCGGCCTATAAAAATCCGGGGGGGATAATTTCTAGTTCGCTAACTTGCGGTACGTTCCCTTCAGGACAAAATCAGGGGATATTGCCTCGTTCCAGTCGTCCGTGTCAGAAATATTAACCTTCACAGCCCTCCGCGAAAATATCAGTTCGGCTTGGCATTCGCTGTAATTCGGGTCGGACAGCTCAAGAATATTCCCCTCAAGCCATCCTCTTGCCGTCCAGTGAACGCCGTCCTTGAAGCGGCTGAATGTAACCTCTAACTCGTCCGCGCTCCTGTCAGCAATTTTCACCGACAAAAATCCGCTGTCATTCTGGTATTCGCCCTCAATGTCTGAGAGTCTAATCTCTGCCGGGAATCCCGGTTCCTGCTCTGATTCTGGTTCGGGTTCAGGTTCTGGGGCTGGCTCAGGCTTTCGGGACTGTGGCTGAGTCCTCTGACGGGGAGCCGGGGACGGGGCGCTGGAGTCTCTCAGCTCCTTTGCGATTCCGGGCAGCGAGTCGGCGCGGTCATTCGTGGCCATAGTGTAAGCCTCCATGCGTGAATAGCCGTCATTCATCAGAGCTTCGGCTTCCTCATCTCGCCCGGACTTTATCCACTCGCGCTGAAGTTTATCGAGGCGGGAAAATATTTTCTTGGGAAGTGATTTCTTCAGCCCGGCCCAGACCTGATTCAGTCTCTTGTCGGCGGCTCTGAAATCCGCACTGCTCTTCCTCATCCTGATATACTCCGCATCGCTGAGAGCCATTGCCGGAGAAATCATCATCATCATCATCAATAACGCTGCAAAAAAACGCTTCATTCTGAATGCCTCCTTAAAGTTAAGCGTAAAGTTTATTATACATTCAAGGGAAAATAAAGCTCATGACACAGAGTCGGAAACAGCCGCAAAAAAAATTCCCCTCCCGGATTTTCTCTGAGAAAAACTCCCTGTACTTCGGGTGCTTCTTCCCGTTCGGCGTTGGCGTGGTATATATCGCGGGCGTTTGCTATAATTTCCCTGTCCCTAGGATGAGTTAAGATTTCAGGCTCGAAGGATGAGTAGTGATACTCTGTCTGACAGCAGAAAAATTCAGAAGAAAGGATGTTGACAATGACAAAAAACGCGACTAAAAGACTACGGACTACGGAGAGAATCTGCCGTTTTGCCAAAAGACTGCGACATCTCTTTTCGTTTAATACGCTTTATGTGCTTTTCTACCTAATTAGAAATTTCTTTACTCACGATGTAATCTTCACAAGAAGCTGAGTCAAGAGAAAAAAATTTGAAACTGTCCTCCCATACAACTGGGGAGATGAGCTAAACAAGTATTTCATAGAGTTCATAACAGGCAGGAAAGTAGTCCTCATGGATTATGCTTTTCCGATAAAGCATTATTCAATGATTGGAAGCGTGCTGAGTTTCTACAGCCAGTACAAAGCTGTTGTGTACGGCTCCGGCTTGATCGAAGGCTCACTGAAAGTAAGAGGAACTCCAGAGAAAATAATCAGCGTGAGAGGCCCTCTTACACGCCAGGCATTAATCCAGAAAGGCTTTGACTGCCCGGAAAAATACGGCGATCCCGCCATGCTTCTTCCTGTCTTCTATTCACCGTCCAGAAAAAAACAAAATCATATGCTGGTCATTCCGCACAGGAGAACTTACGCGCATAACAGACACAATGCCCCGCTGACAGAGCTTCAGGAAAAATATCATTGCAGAGCGATAACAATGACAGCTTATGACAAGTGGACAGATATTATTGACGAAATTGCGGGAAGCGATTTTGTGATGTCGGAGTCCCTGCACGGCGTGATTGTCTCGGAGACATATAACGTTCCGTGCTTATGGGTTGAGTTCAGCGACCACAGGACAGGATTTTTCCATACAAGCCCTGACTGGAGCTTCAAGTTCAGGGACTTCTACGAGTCTATAGGCAAGCACGACATGAGCAGCATGAAACTTTACGAGGGTTTCAATTTTGATGACATATTGAGGGCAAAAGACAAATGGAGGCCGGGAAAAATTGATTACGCCGAACTTCTGTCGCTGTTCCCGTTCGAGATAAAACCCGAATTCCTTCCGCGCATAAAAAAATTCCTCCCGGGCAGTTAACGCTCAGGAGGAATCCGTTCAGCCGCTAGAAATACAGCACGTGCTTCACGTAAGAAGGCCACGAGAATTTCACGGACTCTTTCAGCACCGCAAATGCCGCGCTCCCGGAGCCTGTTACGCCCCAGCAGTCAGCATCAGCAGTCTCAAACATGCGGAAAAGCTCGTTATATTTCGGGTGCTTCTTGGTCAGCACTTTCAGAAAATCATTCGGGAGAAGTCCGACTTTCCGTCCGGCGTTGGCGTAATATATATCCCGCGCCTCAGTCCGGGCGAGCATTATTCCGACCTCGTAGCCGAGTGCGTCAAGTTCAGCGTAGGCCGATTTCGTTTCCGTCTCCCAGTTCGGAATCGCTATTACCCCGTGAATTTCGTGAGTCTTCACCGGCTCTATGTGATCCCCGATTCCCGACACAAGCGCAAATTTATTCCCCGAACAAAGGAACGGCACATCAGCTCCGACTTTGGCCGCAACTCTCTCTGCACCGAACAATATCAGCACCGCCGCGGCATTCCCCGAACCCGCTCCGAGTCCTGAGCCGGGCGGAATGCTCTTGTGTATCTTCACATTGAGAGGCGGAATCTTGAAGCCTTCCTCACGGGCAACCCGCAGGGCTTTGGCTACGATATTTTCACCCTTCAGCGGAATATTTGCGCTCACGATGTCGATTCCCGCTGTCGACTCCGAAATGTACAGCACATCCCCGGAAGGTATCTTCATGAATGTCGACACGAGATTGTGATAGCCGTCCGAACGCTTGCCCACAACGCGCAGTGTTAGGTTCAGTTTCGCGAATGTCGGAAGGATTAAACGCATTCCGTCCAGCCGAACGGATCAGGCCGCTTCCCCCACTGTATTCCGGTCAATTCGTCGTAAAGTTTCTGCGCGGTCTCGCCTATCTCGAAATTGTTGACGGTGTACTTTTTCCCGTTGTAGAAAAGCTCCCCGATCGGTGAAATTACAGCCGCCGTTCCTGTACCGAATGCCTCCTCAAGTCCGCCGTCCTCAGCCGCTGACATAAGCTCGTCAACACTCAGCAGCCTTTCTTCAGCAGGGACTCCCCAGTGCCGCAATACTTCAAGGCAGGATTTGCGCGTGATTCCGCTGAGGATTGAGCCGTTCTCAAGAGATGGTGTTACGACTGTCCCGCGAATCTTGAACATTACATTCATTGCTCCGACTTCCTCAATGTATTTGCGGTGTACCCCGTCAAGCCACAAGACCTGCGAATATCCTTTCTCCATTGCCCTGTCTCCGGCGCGGTTGGAGGCGGCGTAATTCCCTCCGCATTTCGTATAGCCTGTCCCGCCGCGCACCGCTCTTACGTCCTCAGTCTCAAGCATGATTTTCACGGGCTTGATTCCCTCAGCAAAATAACTCGCGCTAGGGGAAAGAATTATCACGAATATAGCCTTGTGGATTCCGTGGAGGGCTAATTCCTCGTCAGTCGCAAAAATGAACGGGCGAATGTATAACGATGTCCCCTCGCTTGAAGGCACCCATGAAGAATCAATCCTCACAAGCTCCCGGACTGCCTCAAGAAATATATCGTTGGGAATCTGAGGGAGTCCGATTCTTTCGGCTGACACGTTGATTCGCTTGGCGTTCTCGCCCGGCCTGAAAAGGTGTATTGACCCGTCCGCCCAGCGGTATGCCTTCATTCCCTCGAAAACTGTATTGGCGTACTGTATTCCGTCCCCTGACGGCATGAGCGACAACGGGCCGTAGGGAACTATGCGCGGATTGTGCCATTTCTCCGAGTCGGTGTAGTCCATGATGAACATATGGTCGGTGAAGATTTTTCCGAAGCCAAGCTCGTTTTCAGGCGGCATTTTTCCGGGGTGCGGATTCTTGGTTATGGCAATCTGCATATGAAAATATATCTCCTTTTGCGTGTGGATTTTGCGAATATTCTAGCTCATTTCCTCGATATAGTGAATATAATCGAGCGACCGCAATGCCTCAATAATATCATTATGGCTCTTGTACTTCCTGAAGTCCGAGTCGCTTATTGAGATTGAGACCGAGTACACGCTAAGACCCGAATTTGCATAGGCAGGATTTGACTCTATGTCGTCAATCATCATCCCTAAGCGGCGAATCGTCGTAACAAAATCTTGAAGGTTATAGCTGTTCCGCAGCTCTAAATGAAGCTCGAAATGATTGGAGCGGTCTTTGAGAATCACTTCAGCTTTCGGCAATTGCGATATACAGAATATCAGCGCGGTGAATGACGCTATGCCGATTGTGTACAGCCCGCACCCTATTGCGAGTCCCACAATACCGCAGGCCCACAGCCCCGCCGATGTCGTGAGGCCCTTTATCTGACTCCGTGAGCTGAATAATATTGAGTTACCGCTCAACATTGCCACAGACACAACAGCCGCCGCCGAAATTATCGGGATATTGCTTTGGCTGACGGCCATAACGCACGAGTCAATCATGGCCGAAACCGCGCAGCCCATTGACGCAATAATGAACGTCCGCAAGCCCGCTGAATGTCTTTTGCTCGAACGCTCCCAGCCGATTATTGACGCAAGAATTATCACGAGGGCTATACGGAACATTACAGAGTAAACATTTACGCCCGATGACCATCCGCCGAGAAGGTTTGCGATATAGTCATCGGTGAAAGGATTATTGTCCATTGGGAATCATCTCCGTGAAAGTTTGTATTAAGCCGAAATATTATCACAAAAATTTTTCTGAGGCGGTATACTATTAGCCATCCTCACAAAAGCACATCAAGAAGGAGAAATTTATCATGAACCTGAAAGATTACGAGTTCTGGTTTGTCGTAGGGAGTCAGTATCTCTACGGCCCGGAAGTTCTCGAAACCGTAGCAAAACGCGCCCAGGAAATGGCCGACACCCTCAACGCCTCCGGCAATCTCCCCTGCAAAATAATCTACAAGGTTACAGCCAAGACAAACGCGGAAATCTCAGACGTTATCCGCGAGGCAAATTATGACAAGAAATGCGCGGGGATTATTACGTGGTGCCACACTTTCAGCCCGTCAAAAATGTGGATCAACGGACTCGCTCACCTTCAGAAGGCGTGGTGCCACTTTGCGACACAGTACAACCGCGAAATTCCGAATGATGAGATCGATATGGACTTCATGAATCTGAATCAGGCGGCGCATGGAGACCGTGAGCACGGATTCATAGGCGCAAGGCTCAGAGCACCCCGCAAAATTATCGCGGGATTCTGGCAGGACGCGGACATTCAGAAAAGGTTAGGCCATTGGATGAGGAGTGCCGCCGGGGCTGAGTTCTCCAAAACGTTAAAGGTTATGCGTTTCGGGGACAACATGAGAGAAGTTGCAGTAACAGAAGGCGACAAAGTAGAAGTTCAGACAAAACTCGGCTGGCAGGTCAACACATGGGCAGTCGGGAAACTCGTCGAAATCATGAACGCCGTAACAGACTCAGAAATTGACGCGCTCATGAAAGAATATGAGTCCCTCTACGAAATCGCAACGGATAACATTGAGGCAATACGCTATCAGGCGCGGGAAGAGATTGCCATGAAGAAGATGTTAGACGCTGAAGGCTGTTGCGCGTTCTCGAACACATTTCAGGATTTGTACGGCATGAGACAGTTACCGGGAATTGCGACTCAGCATTTGCTTGCGACTGGCTACGGCTACGGCGCGGAAGGTGATTGGAAGGTCGCGGCCATGACAGCAATAATCAAGTTCATGACTCAGGGACTCAAAGGCGGCTCGGCGTTCATGGAGGACTATACGTATCACCTTGTCCCCGGAAACGAGTACAGTCTCGGAGCGCACATGCTTGAAGTTTGCCCGTCAGTAGCGGCAGGAAGACCCCGCATTGAGGTTCACCC
Source organism: Synergistaceae bacterium (assembly GCA_017540085.1). Classification (NCBI taxonomy): domain Bacteria; kingdom Thermotogati; phylum Synergistota; class Synergistia; order Synergistales; family Synergistaceae; species Synergistaceae bacterium. Next base: position 179,112 of record JAFYBQ010000030.1, read on the forward strand.
GCTCGGAATCGGAGACAGGGAAGACCCCGCCAGACTCGTTTTTGAGGGGCGCGAAGGGAAAGCGGTTGCGGTGAGTCTTGTTGACATGGGCGGAAGACTGCGCCTAATCTGCCAGGATATAGAGTGCGTGAAGCCGATTATGCCAATGCCGAATTTGCCCGTTGCCCGCGTAATGTGGAAGGCTCTTCCCGACCTCAAGAAGGGAATCGAGTGCTGGATTCTTGCAGGCGGCGCACATCACACTACACTGAGCTATGACGCTGACGCGGAAATGATAAAGGACTGGGCGCGGATTATGGATATTGAGTTCGTCCACATCGGCAAAGACACAACGCCCGAAAGCCTAGAGCGTGATTTATTCCTTGCCGATCTTGCGTGGAAGCTGAAGTAATCATGATACTGAAGGAATTACGCGAGGAAGTTTACCGCGCCAACATGGAGCTGCCTAAGCGCGGGCTTGTCGTCTACACATGGGGCAATGTCTCCGGGATTGACCGCGAAAAGGGACTCGTAGTCATTAAGCCGTCAGGAGTCGAATATGAAGACCTCACGCCGGAAAATCTCGTAATTGTCGATATGGATTGCAGGATTGTTGAAGGGAACATGAATCCGTCATCCGACACAAAGACTCATGTTGAGCTGTACAGGACATTTCCCGGCCTCGGCGGGATCGTCCACACCCACAGCCCTCACGCTGTAGCCTGGGCGCAGGCAGGGCGCGATATTCCCTGCTACGGAACGACACACGCGGATTACTTCTACGGCGCTGTACCATGCACGAGAAATTTAACGGCTCAGGAAGTCGATGAAGATTACGAGCTGAACACGGGGAAGGTTATCGCAGAGACCTTCACGGAGCGCAAATTAGACCCTCTTGCGGTGCCGGGGGTGATATGCCGCTCTCACGGGCCTTTCACATGGGGGAAAAACGCGGCTCAGGCTGTGTATCATGCTGTCGTTCTTGAGGAAGTCGCGAAAATGGCAATGTACACCGTGAACATTTCCGCCCATGCTCCCGAAGCCCCGCAGTATGTGCAGGATAAGCACTATCTCCGAAAGCACGGGCCGAATGCATATTACGGGCAGAAAAACTAGCGGCTGAAACGGTACTCGATATATGATTTTTCGGGCTGTCCTGCCTTGATGACACAATCGGGGAAGGACGGCTCATTTATTGCGTTGGGAAATTTCTGGCACTCCATCGCGAAACCGTCAAAGCTGTTGTAGATCGCTCCGTTTTTCCCGCGAACATGGCCGATCTGATTCCCCGTGTAAAACTGCATTGCGGGCATGTCGGAATATACTTCAAGTTTTATCCCCGTAACATCGCTCACGGCTTCAGCGGCTTTTCCGTTTCCGTCAACCGCAAAACAATGGTCATACCCTCCCCCCGCGCTGATGAGTTCCGGCGAATATGTGTTCACGCCGTCAGCAATCTTTTTCCCGCTCCTGAAATCGAACGGAGTCCCCTCGACATTAACACACGGTGCGAGCGCAAGTAACTCATCATTTGCCCGGCAATATTTTTCCGCGTTGATATGAACATAGTGATTCAGAATCGTCCCCCGGCCATGCCCGTTTAAGTTGAAGTAATTGTGATTGGTGATGCTCGCGGGCGTGTCCTTGTCGCAAACATAATCGTAATCCATCCTTAGCCGCCCCGCCGTGAATGAGACTCTCACCTTCAGCACGAAATTTCCCGGGAATCCCTCGTCAAGATCAAGGCTGTACAGCGTGAAGATTACTGCGTCATTCTCGCACTCCGAGTCAAAGACACGTTTCCCGAATCCCTGAAAGCCTCCGTGAAGAGTGTTGCGTCCGTCATTCCGGGGGAGCCTGTACTTTATGCCGTTAAGCGTGAATTTTCCCCCCGCGATTCTGTTCGCATATCTTCCCACCGTAACGCCGAAATTGCACTTGTCATTCACATATTCAGACAGCGAATCATAACCGAGTGCCACATCATGAAGCTGGCCGTCATTCCCGAAAACGTTAATCTCAAGAATCGCACAGCCGTATTCAGACATAACAACGCTCTGCCCGGACTCATCTTTGAGCGTGTATGCGTAAACTTTCCTTCCGTCAGCAAGAACGCCGAACAAAGTTTTTTCCGTCATCAAATCAGCCCTTTCACAAATTGAAATTTTTTCGCGTTTGTTGTAGGATTTTTACACTTCAATTATACAATTCACAATTTCATAAACGGAGGGAAATTTTCTCATGAAGAAAGTTTTATGTTTCACCCTTGCGCTTGTGCTTCTCGTCTGCGTCTCGGCGGCGAGTGCCAAAGATGTCGTGATTGCTTTCTCACAGATTGGGCAGGAGTCCGATTGGAGAACAGCCAACACTGACGACTTACGCTCGGCAATCGAGAATCATCCGGGATGGAAGCTCGTCTACGATGACGGCCAGCAGAAGCAGGAGAATCAGATCAAAGCACTCCGCAACTTTATCACACAGGATGTAGACTACATACTCTTCACGGGCGTTGTGTCTACGGGCTGGGACGAGGTATTGAAGGAAGTCAACGAGGCCGAAATACCGCTGTTACTCATCGACAGAATCCCCGACTGCGCGGACAAAATCGACTACGTTGCAGCGTTCGGCGGTGATTTCGTTGAAGAGGGTAGAAGGCAGGTAGCGTGGGCAGGCGAATACCTCAAGAAAGCCGGACGCGGTGATGAAGATGTAAACATCGTAATCATGGAAGGCACTACGGGAGCAAGCGCGCAAACAGGACGCACGGAAGGCAACCTTAAAGCCCTCAAAGAGTATCCGCACTTGAAACTTGTCGGACAGCAGTCAGGAAACTTCACACGCGCTGAAGGTCAAGCCGTCATGGAGAGCTGGCTAAAGTCAATCCCGAAAATTGATGTCCTCATCGCACAGAATGATGATATGGCACTCGGAGCGATTGACGCAATCAAAGCCGCCGGAAAAGTCCCGGGAAAAGATATTATCATTGTCGGGTGCGACTCAGTGAAGGCCGCTTTTGACGCGATTGTAGCGGGAGAAATGAATTGCACGGTTGAATGCACACCGCTTTACGGCGCGTTTGTCGTTCCCACAATTGAGGGACTCGAAAAAGGCGAGAAGTTCAGCAAGCAAGTCATTCACCCTGAAGAGGGCGTATTTGACACAGACGGCGGAATCGATTTAGGGTCAGTGAAATCAGTGAAAGCCGCTGACGTAATTTCACAGCGCAGATATTAATTCAGCAGGAGGAAAAATTCGTATCATGAAAAAAGCAGTCGCATTATTACTCGCAGTATCAATGATTTTCTCGGCAGCTCCGGCAGTGTTCGCGGCACCCATCAAAATCGGAATCTCGATATGGTCATCAACAGACACTCTCGGCAGTGAGTGCAAAAGAATGATTGACGCGGCCGCAAAAGCCCTCGGAGTTGAGACTCAGTGGGTTGACCAGGCGCATATCTCAGAGCAGGTAACATCAAGCGCAGAGACATTAGCCCTTGCCGGGTGCGACGGAATAATCATCTGCAACAGTGCTTCCGCCGAAATGGGATCAGTCATCAAAACTTGCGATGAGAATGAAGTCTACGTAGCTCAGTTCTTCCGCTCAATCGACAAAAACACTAACCCGGAGGAATACAAGCAGGCAGTAGAGTCAAAATACTATGTCGGCGCAGTGCATGAGTCAGAGTTCGACAACGGCAAAACGTTAGTACTCATTCTCGCGGGTCAGAAGGGCTGCAGGAAAATCGGCCTTGAGGGATGGGAACCGGGCGATGCTACATTCTTGGGACGCTGGGCAGGCTACAAGGCAGGAGTCGAGGAATGGAACGCAGCGCACCCTGACGACAAAGTAGTGCTGCTTGATCCTCAGTACGGACGCACAACGACAGACACAGGACGCGCAACAGCAGAGGCAATCATTGACGCGAACCCGGACATTGACGCGCTCATAGTTGCGGGCGGCGGCGGTGATACACTTCTCGGAGCAATCGCGGCCATTGAAGCAAAAGGTCTCACGGGTAAAATTGCTGTCGTCTCAACAGACTTCCTTCCCGATCTTGACGCAAAACTCAAGAGCGGAGCAATGGCGGCTGAGTCCGGCGGTCATTACGCAGATCCTTTCTTCGCGTTCCTCATGGTCTACAACACAGTGCGCGGAAAATATGAACCCAGCACAACGGGATTTCATGATATGGTCTTCCCGTATATGTACGTTGCTTCCCCTGAAGACTACGAGAACTACGCAAAATATTTCACCGGCGATCAGCTCCCCTACAACGCGGACGAGATTAAAGCCCTCGCTGAGATGAGCTATGATGATCTCGCGGCGGCCTGCGCTAAACTTTCGGTTGAAGACGTTGTATCGCGCCACGCAAAGTAGGCTGTAATTATGGCATGTGCAGAGTCGGAGTCCCAAAAAATTCCGGCTCTGTTTTTTTTGTTGACATAAGGATGTGAATTAATCATGCAAGGTTTCAGAAACTCGCGATTTTTCGGCTTCATGATTCTTGCGGCAATGGTCATCTTCTTTTACGCCATCTTCAAATTCCTTACGCCCTCGAATTTCGGAAGCCCCGATAATCTTTTCTCCTATTTCCAGTCGTCAATCATTTACTCTGTCGGCGGCTGCGGATTGTATTTCATTGTCGTGATGGGACTGTTTGATTTCGCTGTCGGCGCAAACATCGTGCTGTCGTCAATCGTAGGAGTCATTCTCTCTGAGAAGCTCGGCTATCCGGGATTCATTCTCGGCTGTCTCGGCTGCGGTACAGTAATCGGAATCATAATCGGCTTCCTGTATAACAAGCTCAATGTCCCGTCAATGATTGTTACTGTCGGTATCATGCTCATTCTTGAGAGCGTTGCGGTTTTCGCGGCGGGCGGAGTAAAGCAGACGTTAGCACCTGAATTACGGTTCTTTTCGGGCGCACCGGGCAACATCATTCTAGCGGCTCTTGCGTTTGCGTTAATGTGGTTCATTCTCAACTATACCCGAATCGGAACATACTGCAACGCTATCGGCTCAAATGAATTTACCGCCAAGAATATGGGAATCGATGTCAAGAAATACAAGCTCATAGGATTCGCGCTTCTTCATTTCTTTGTGGGAATCATGGCAATCCTCACAGTCTCATACGGTACGACAATGACAGCATTAACCGGAATGTCAACAATGAGCCGAAACTTTCAGCCGTTAATGGGTACGTTCTTCGGCGTTGCTTTCAGGAAATACGGCAATCCGATTAGCGCAATCGTCATCGGAGAATTTATCATCGCGATAATCTTCAACGGCTTTGTGGCACTCGGTGCGCCCACGACAATACAGAATGTTGTTACAGGCGCGGCACTTCTCGCAATCGTAACTCTGACGGCTCGCGGCGGGCGCGGCTCTGTCGTAAAGTAAGGAGGCGGGGAAAATGTCAGACAAAAAAATTCTCCTCAAGGCTGAACACATCGACAAGAGATTCGGAATCACTCACGCGGTTAATGATGTAAGCATTGACGTTTACGCCGGGGAAATTCGCGCGTTAATCGGCGAGAATGGAAGCGGAAAATCTACCTTCTGCCAAATGCTTTGCGGTATCTACACGATAGGCGGGGGAACTTTCACGCTTGACGGCCAGCCCGTGAACGTCCGCAATCAGGTTGAGGCGAACAGACTCGGAGTCTCAATCATCGTTCAGGAGATGGGGACTCTTTCGGGACTCACTGTAGCTGAGAATATATTTCTCGGCCATGAAGAGCCGTTCATGAATCACGGAATTAAAAACACTCCGGCAATGATTCGCGAGGGTCAGAAACTTCTTGACGAGTACGGATTCACAAACATCAAAGCGGGCGCGATGATCGACAGCTATAACTTTGAGGACAGGAAATTAGTTGAGATCGTCAAGGCAACGTACATGAAGCCGAAAATCTTAATCGTTGACGAGACAACAACCGCGCTTTCACAGAACGGGCGACTCGAACTCTACAAGATTATTGACGCTGTTCGTGCTGACGGAAGGAGCGTAATTTTCATCAGCCACGACTTGAACGAGATATTGACTCACTGCGACACAATTTCGATTCTCAGGGACGGCGAATATATCGACACCGTAAACGCAAAAGACGTGAACGAGGACGACATTAAACGCCTCATGGTAGGCCGCGAAATCGGAAGCGCGTATTACAGGACAGATTACGGCAAAACTATATCGCCTGAAGTTGTGCTGAGTGTGAAGAATGTTACAGTGCCCGGGCAAATTGAGAATGTCAGCTTTGAGCTTCACAGGGGAGAAATATTAGGCTTTGGCGGACTCTCAGAATGCGGAATGCACGAGGCAGGAAAGGCCGTATTCGGTGCGTCTCTCGACAGGGAAGGAACTGTAACGCTTGCTGACGGGACTCAGATTAACGACATTCCGACAGCTATACATCATTCAATCGGTTATGCCTCGAAAGACCGCGACAACGAGTCAATCATCCTCAACGAGTCAATCAGAAATAATATCGTCCTTCCGTCGCTTGATGACCTCGCCGAGAATCACATACTTAAAGCGGGAAAGCTGAATCGATTCGCGCAGGAGTTCGCCGACAAAATGCAGACGAAAATGCAGGGTATCAATCAATTCATTTCGGACTTGTCCGGCGGGAACAAGCAAAAAGTTGTGTTAGCGCGGTGGCTCGGAAAGGGCAGCGACATTCTTGTGCTTGACTCACCGACTCGCGGAATTGACGTAAAAGTGAAGCAGGCAATCTACGCCCTAATGCAGGAGCTTACAGCGCAGGGGAAATCCATCATCATGATTAGCGAGGAAATCCCCGAATTGCTAGGAATGTCCGACAGAATACTCATCATGAAGGACGGCAGAATCAACGGCGAATTTATGCGGAGCGAGTCCCTAAGTGAAGAGGACTTAATCGCGAAAATGGTTTAGGCGGTGAAAATTATGGCAAGAAATGACGATATGAATCAGTCAAAACTTTCTGCGTTTCTCGACAGTGATACGTTCAAAGGGTTATTGCCGTTTATCGGGCTTGTTGTGATACTCGGCGCGATGTATTATTTGACGGACGGGCGGATAATGCAGCCGAAAAGGTTACGGCTTCTCCTCTCACAGGTATATTACCCGATGATTGTCGCGACGGGAGTATTTTTCGTTATGACTCTCGGCTCAATCGACTTCACGGAGGGTTCGACTCTCGGTGTTGCGTCAATCGTTGTGTCGGTGCTTTCGTTCTACAATATTCCGCTCGCGATTATCGGCGGCATTCTGACGGGCGCGGCTATCGGCGCGGTGAATGGATTCTTTCACGTGAAATTCAGATTGCAGAGCTTCATTGTTACGATTTGCACGATGTATTTATTCAGAGGAGTCTGCGCTTACTTCACGACAGAGACGGCAATCCCTGCTTCAGCGGCGATTAAGGCACTCGACAGCGACAACCTCAAAATCGGAATAACAATCGCTGTGCTTGTTGTTGCGTTTTTCCTCTTCAAGTTTACGCGAATCGGAAATGATGTTAAGGCTGTAGGTTCGGGAGAAACTGCCGCGAAATTCTCAGGAGTCCGCACGGACAAAGTAAAATTTCTCGCGTTTGTTGCTGCCGGAGCTTTGACGGGACTCGCCGCTTTCGTCAACGTAATCAAAGTAGGCTCTATAACATCGACAGCAGGGAATCAGCTTGAGACGCAAATATTAATCTCGCTAGTTCTCGGAGGGCTTCCGATTACGGGCGGGGCAAAGGTGAGATTCTCGAATATCGTTGTCGGCACATTAATGTATACGGTTCTGAATAATGGACTCGTCATGCTCGGATTCGAGTCGGCGACTCAGCAATTGATTAAAGGAGTCGTGTTCCTGATTTTTGTTGCGCTGACGATTGACCGCAAAGCCCTGAAAGTAATCAAGTAGGGAGGGAATTAATTTGCCGGGGAAAAATATCCTAGAAATGAGGGGGATAACGATAGAATTTCCGGGAGTTAAGGCTCTTGACGGCGTTGACTTCTCGCTGAGGGAGGGAGAAATTCATTCCCTTCTAGGCGAGAACGGCGCGGGAAAATCTACCCTCATCAAATGTATCAACGGAGTAAACCGCAAAGACTCCGGCGTGATTCTTCTTGACGGAAAAGAAATCAACCCTTCCGGCCCCTATGACGCAATGCAGCTCGGAATCTCTACGGTGTTTCAGGAAGTAAATTTGTGTCCTAATTTGAGTGTGGCAGAAAATATTTTTGTCGGCCGTCAGCCAATGAAGCACAATCAAATCGACTGGAAGGAAATTAACCGCAGGGCAGAAGAATTAATGTCCCGATTCCATCTTGATATTGACGTGACTCGCCCGTTGTCGTATTACTCGACAGCAATCCAGCAGATGACAGCAATAGCAAGAGCCGTTGACGTTCAGGCAAAAATTTTGATTCTCGATGAGCCGACAAGCTCACTTGATGAGAATGAAGTGCAGCTGCTTTTCTCCGTAATGCGCGAGCTTAAAGCGTCAGGAATGGGAATAATTTTCATAACACACTTTCTTGATCAGATTTACGCGGTTTCGGACAGGATGACGATTTTGCGTAACGGTCATTTAGTGGGGACTTACGACATTAACGAGCTGGGAAAAGTTGAGCTTGTTACGAAAATGGTAGGCAAGGACATGGACGTGATATTCAGCCTCAAACGCGCAGACGTTTCACCAGACGCGCCCATAATGTTAAAGGCCGAACATATCGGGGACTCCTCGCGAATCAATGACATATCAATTACTCTCAAGAAGGGAGAATTAATCGGCTTTGCGGGACTCTTGGGAAGCGGAAGAACTGAGACGGCTGAAATGTTGTTCGGGGCATCGCGTGCTGTTCACGGTGAAATTTTTGTTGACGGTCAGAATGTCAGCATTAAGACTCCTTTTGACGCGATAAAATCTGAGATTGCATTCTGCCCGGAAGACCGCAAGCGCGACGGCATAATCGGCGATTTGTCGATACGAGAAAACATAATGCTTGCCGTTCAATCACGCAAAGGATTCATGCACCCAATGACGCGACAAGAGCAGACCGAATTAGCAGACAAGTACATAAAGTTATTGGGAATCGCTACACCTGACTGCGAGAAGAAAGCCGGCGAATTATCCGGGGGCAATCAGCAGAAAGTGATTCTTGCGCGGTGGATGGCGGCGAGTCCGAAAGTGTTAATACTTGACGAACCCACACGCGGAATCGACATCGGAGCAAAGGCGGAAATTCAGCGGCTCATGCTCGAAATGTGCGGGGAGGGAGTCTCCGTCATCTTCATTAGCTCGGAGCTTGACGAAATAATACGGTGCTCAAACAGGATAATCATCATGAGAGACCGGGCAAAAGTCGCAGAGGTTGACGGCGAGTCTTGCACACAGCAGGACATATTGCGAATCATTGCGGAAGGAGCTGCGTAACATGGCCGGGAAACGTTTTGACCTTTCGGGACTCATGCAGTCAAAAGTAACATGGGCTGTAATCGCTGAGGCATTAATTCTCCTCGTCTGCTTCATCATAAGGCCGGACTTCTTCAGCATAAGCTATCAGCCTTCAACGGGAATGCTTTACGGTAGCTTGATAGACATCGTGAACCGTTCAGCCGAAATCACAATAATCTCAATGGGTATGACTCTCGTTATCGCGCTGGGCGGTACGGATCTTTCTGTCGGCGCATTGGTCGCAGTTGCGGGAGCTATTGCTTTGAAGTTTTTGCGCTGGGACGTTCTCACCTACACAACGCCCGGAGATTACACCGTTTACCCGTATATTCTCGTTATCGCTGTGCCGTTAATCGTGTGCGCGTTAATGGGACTGTTTAACGGCTTCTTAGTCGCAAAGGGAGGTATTCAGCCGATAATCGCGACATTGATTCTAATGGTATGCGGAAGGGGAGTCGCTCAGATTCTCACGGACGGAAAGCAATTCACTACGGGCTATTCTCCGTTCAGGGTAATAGGTCAGGGAAGTTTTCTCTGTCTGCCCATGCCGATAATCATAACAATAATCGTTGTTGTAGCGGTTGCATTGTTCACGAGAAAAACAGCTTTCGGGGCGTTCGTTGAAAGTGTCGGAGTCAATCCGAGCGCAAGCCGTCTATCAGGCATAAAGGCCGGGAATGTCATTCTTCTTGTCTTCATGATAACGGGACTCTTGTCGGGGATTGCCGGACTCATATACTCAAGCCGTATAATGTCGAACGACTCCAACAATGCCGGGCTTAATTTCGAGATGGACGCAATATTAGCGGTCGTCATCGGAGGCACTAACATGGCCGGGGGACGCTTCAGCCTCGCAGGAACGGTGATAGGCTCTCTCATCATTCGCACGATTGTAACGTTCGTGTACTATTTCGGGATTGTCGCGGAAGCAACGATGGCATTCAAAGCGTTAATCATCGCTGTAGTTATAGTGTTGCAGTCTGAGCCGGTGAGGAAATATTTTGCCAGACGCGCGGCCATGAGAAGGGCAGGTGCTAAGTCATGAGCAAGAAACAATCACTCTTTGCCCGTCTCACGAATCCCAAATACATAATGGTTTACGCGACAATAGGAATCTTCCTCGTGATTTACGCCGCGGGGGGAATGCTCTACGGTGATAAAGGCTTCCTCACTGTGCGGACGTTCGTCAATCTCTTCATTGACAACGCATATTTCGGTATCTCCGCTGTAGGCATGACAATGGTACTTATCACGGGCGGAATTGATTTGTCGGTCGGTGCTGTCGCGTCATTAACGGGAATGTTTATCGCTTACGGGACAACGGTACTGCACCTTCACCCGATGACCTGCATTTTTGCGGCGTTAGTGATGGGAGTCGGATTAGGGCTTCTCATGGGATGGGTGATTCACTATCTCAATGTTCCTCCGTTTATCACGACATTAACGGGAATGTTCCTAGCGCGGGGAGTATGCTCACTGATTAGCCGGGAGTCAATCGACATTCATCACCCAATGTTTGACGCTCTTGCAAGCTGGAAAATTTATCTCATGAAGTTTGCTGACGGGAAATGGGTACGAATAAAGCCGATTGCGTTCGTGAATTTCAACGTGATACTTTTCCTCGTGATGATTCTTATCGGTGCATTCATATTGCAGCGTACAAGATTCGGGCGCAACATCTACGCCATCGGGGGCAACGAGCAGTCAGCCTCATTGATGGGACTCCCTGTAGGACGCACAAAAGTTTTGGTGTACGGCTTCAACGGGCTGTGCTCAGTTTTGGCGGGGATAAGCTACGCGCTCTACGTCAAAAGCGGCTGGAATCTGTCATTGCAGGGCGGTGAACTTGAGGTGATTACGTGTGCAGTAATAGGCGGTACGTTGCTGACGGGCGGAGTCGGCTACATGATAGGGACTCTTTTCGGCGTGTTATTGAAGTCTGTAATACCTGCCCTGATTACGTTCAACGGTAATCTTCTCTCATGGTGGGGAAAAATTGCGACGGGATTATTGCTGTTACTGTTCATATGCATACAGCGATTTGTCGTAACGTCAACAGGAAGACGCAAATAACAAAAATTCCCGGAAGACTCAGAAATGAATCCTCCGGGAAAATTTTTATCCCTATAATTTCTCCGACCCTACGGCACCCCCTCCCTGCCCGCGCCTTTCGCAGGGTTTGCGACCCCTCCGTCCTTCGGACACCTCCCCTTACGCAGTGGAGGCAAGAACATGGGCGAATCCCTCGTCCCCCCTGCCAAGGGGGGATACAGGGGGGTGATTTTCGCGGAGCGAAACAAAGGGGTGAACCTGCCAAGGGGGAAGGGAGCGACAGCGGAAGGGGGGTGATTTTCGCAGGGTGAAAGTTATCCCCTCATTACGTCAAGCGCACCGTTCCACATATCGCGCCCTGTCGTAACAACGCTCAAATTTGCCTCATATGCACGGCTCGCCACTAACATGTCCGTCATCTCACGCACAAGATTAACATTCGGGTACGCTACATAGCCTTCTTCATTCGCGTCCGGGTGATCTGGCTGATATGCCATTCTCGGCGCGCCCTGATCTTCACTTATCCCAAGAACGCGGACTCCTCCTATGTCGTGATACCCGCCTAATGTGTTATCGAGCATTTCCGCGAAAACAGGAACTCTCCGCTTGTAGGGGCCTCCTGCTTTCGTTCGTGTAGTGTTTATGTTGGCGAGGTTCGACGATATTGTGTCCATCCACAAGCGGTGGGCGGTCAGTGAGCTTCCTGCGACTTCGAGGCTGTCAAAAATTTTCATGATACATCACCTTCCGGCTATTACAGATTTCAGGGTTGTGAGCTTGCTGGCGGCTATCCTCATGAAGCCCGTGTACATCATCCGCGTCTCGGCAAGCACCGCCATTTCTCTTTCGGGGTCTACATTGTTCAGGTCAAGCCGATACTGCTCATCCATTATTTTCGTGTCAGCGGCGTGAACGTCCTTAATCTTGAGCGGGTGCGAGGGAATATGCCCGGGGTCTGTTACTGTCATGTGAAGTTTCCTGCCCTGCTCCATGACTTCGCGCATTTGATCCTCAAACGAGACATTATGCCGGGCATAGCCGGGTGTGTTTGCGTTGGCTACGTTCTTGCTTACGGCCTGGAATCTTTGCGCGAGGCACTCCGACTCCTTCTCGATTACGTCCCATGTATAATCGCCTAGCATGTGTCATCACTCCTTTGTCCTTTGTCTGCGCTGAATTTACCCGTAATTATACACTATTCACTTTTTGGGCTTTAGTGTTTAGAATTTTGCCATACCCACAAAGAAAGGAGTCTTGATATGCCGGACATACAGCAGCAGATTTACAGCGAGCTTGATAAATTCGCGGGACTCTCTGAGGCTGCCGGGAAAATTCTTCATGAGGCTGCCGGGAAAATTGACGGCGGTTATTCACCAAGCGGGACAGAAATCTCACAGCTATTTTCATCCCTGAAGGGTCTGCGGCAACTGTACGAGAATATTTGCTCTCTCATAGCGTCAGAGTCAACAGATACAGAATTGTTGCAGAAAGAGTTATCCGTCTCAGAATTACGCGCAATAACAGCCGGGCTTAATGAGACAGTCGAGACAGCAAAAGAAGACCTGCGCCGCTTCATTCAGATTCGCTCATCAATGGAGGCGTTCAGCAATCACATAAGGCCGTCGCAGGAGAAAGCCTCAAAGCTGCTTCAGAAAATGGAGACTCAGAATCTCACGGGCAGCGCGAAAAAGTCAGCACTGAATGAGTCGTTGAAGTACCAGAAATTTATCGCCATGCTTGACCAGGAACTCACAGAGGGGAACATCTCAAACGCTGAGGAGCTGACGAAAGTATTTCCGCCGATGACTGTTGTCGGACTCACATCGAATCATTACTATATTGACGGGGAAAGCACAAAGCCAGCCCCCCCGAAAGAGTCCGCAGAGCCGCAAAAGTCCCATGAGTCCCAAAAGCTGAAGGAGTCCCCGGAGCCGCAAAGAGTCGCGCAGGAGTCTCCGGTTCAGGCCGCCCCCGCAGAAATTCCGAATGACACGGGAAATATCATCCCCCCTAACACGCCCATAAAGCCCAAAAAAGCCGGGGCAAAAGCCTTCAGGGAGGAAATAATCAGGAACTCCCGCGCCATGGGAAAAGAAGCAATGCTTGAGATTCGCGACCTTCTGAATATCTTTATGCATTACGGAGTCTTGACGCTTGATCAGGTATTCGGGTTCGGAGTGTTCTACAGGGCGTGGCACATAAAGGACGACAGCGAAAGGCAGGAATATATCCGCGAAAAGTTGTCGACAGATTCCCCCGATTACGCTGAAGCGGCACGGGGAGTCATCGAATGGCTGGAGCGCAGGAAAGCTATCGCCTCATTCCGAATGGCTGACAAGGATATTTTCTGCCTCACAAAATGGATGTGCGACTCTCTGGCCAAAAAGGATGTCCGCAAAACTTTCACGGGGCTTGCTCCGGGAAATTTCCTGTACTCCGCTGATGACGGACTCCCAGAGAATGAAGCCGTCGGGATCATGTGCAATAACTACTATGTGCAGACATATCTTGCCTCAGTGCTGTACATGGCTGACCGAGACAGGTACACGCGGATTCTTGACGGCGTTAAATGCGCTCCGGGCAAGGCTATAGCACCTGTGTTCTATGAGGGGAACGAGTACAAGTGCAGGGTTGTTCCGTCAGCAGAAGAAGCCCGAAAGACTGCCGCGGCTTTCCCTGATGATGATATATTGATGGCGGCTGTCGACCCTCCCGAAAAGATAAACGCCGAACTTATGACGCTTGACCCGGCATTGAGGGAGCGTATTTTTGTCGCGGGTAAGACTCTTCACAGGGGACTCTGTGAGATTACTCCGCCGGAAGATGACTCTGACTCCGACTCAGCCCCGGAGGAATCGTATTACCAGCTCGGTTTTGACTTTGGCGACGATGAACCCGGCCATGACTCACAGCCCGAACACGTCCCGGAAATTTCGCGGGAAGAGGCCGAGTCAGCCCCCGAAATTACAGCGCAAGAATCCGAGTCAGCTCCCGAAATCACAGCGACAGAATCCGAGCCAGTCCCGGAAGACTCCGAGTCCGGCATGATTCCGCTTCCGTCTGATTCTGACCTGCTGACCGAAATACGCGCAATGCTCAATGATACAGACTGCGGGAATGACGAAATCCCGTACCCGTCAATAGCCAGCGCAATAATCACCGCTAAGGCCGCCTCACTCACTCAGGGTTACGCGGAATGCGCCGGGCTTTTCTCACGTCTCGACATGGCCGCGCCTGTATTGCCAGACTCGCCGGAATACACCGGGGCGAATCTCTCAGCTATTTTCCCGGACTCGCTGGCGGGTGATACTGTGTCGGAAGGGCTAATGCTGTCGGCGTATTTGGGCGGGATGATGTTCCCTGAAATGCCGTATTCTGATTTCGAGCTTAAACGGAGGGCGGACGAACTCAACGACAATTACGGCGTGTTTTTCCCGTCCTACCGTGAGACAAAGAAAATTTTTGCGCGGGTTTGCGAGTTTTTCAGGCGGTACAGCGAATTTCCTGCGGCGTTCCTTGAGTCAGCAAACAGAAAAGAGAATGACAGCGGAATTTTGTCGCGGATAAAGTCAGAAGCCGAAAGCCTGCTTAACGTTCCTGCGTTCAACAAGGACATGAAGCTGCTGCCGTTTTTCACACGGGAATTTTTCGGCCCGGCTGGGGAAATATATTCGTGCCTGAAGACAGTTGCCGATGATGACTCGTCCGGGACTGAGAGAGTCCGCGCCTTTGTGGATAAATATTACGACACGAGCGAGAAAATGTCAGGCGAGAAAATGAAGGACTTAATCGACACGAAATGGGCGGAAGTGTGGCGCGAAAAAAGCGTTATGCCCGGAAAATTAAGCCCTCTGATTTCACATCTCCGCACGGGCGTAATCAGAGCCGCATATGTCAGACTCGCGATAATGCAGAAATGGCTTGCCGTGAAGGACTCAGAGTCGCGGAATTTCGACACGGACGCACTGACCGCCGCAAGGGACGAGATTTTAGCCCTGGCTGATGACGCAATGCAGAAACTTTCAGGCATGGCTGGAAAATCGGTTGTCATTATGACGCTTGACAGTATACGCCGTAAGCTGACCTGTCAGCCTGAGCCGGTATATTTCGCGGTATTGCTGACAAACGGAATAATCCCGCTTGACTCGGACAATTTGCCCGTTCTCGGAATGAAGGACGTGAAATATTATGAGCCTCTGCGGAATGTCGTCCGCTTCCTGAATGCCCCCCGCCTGACTCTTGAGGAGGCCGGGCGGAAAATACTGTATGACGATGAGTCGCCGATGTTCGAGAACTTGCACCAGCTCGAAATCATCAGAAAGATTCAGGGGCGTGATACAGATTTGGGCGATGACGGGAAGAGGGCGAGAGAGTCCGCCGAGAAATTCACGGAAGATTTCAGGCTACAGATCATGACGGATTACGCATTCGGGCGAATCTCAGAGGATGACGCAGAGACCTTCAAGGCGTTAATCAATGAGAATGACTCGATTCTTGCACTCGGTGATTTCGGGTGCTGGCGGCAGTTTCTTGACGCAATCAGACATCAGGCGGAAGACGTATATATGTCCCGGCAGGCTGTGCTGACTGACGCGATATTTGAGCGGATGGCGTACTACCACGACAAGAATCCCAAGCGCGAAATGCCCGGATACCCTGAAGACCTCGACACGGCCATGTCCCTTGCCGTTAATGGCAGTCTCAACGCCGCCGAGTCTCTCTTCAGCAGGTGCGAGTCGGCTAGGGCTATGGGTCTGACGGTTGCGGACATTCGGACGGAGCGCACAGAGATTGACGCATTCAGCAAGTTTATGGAGAAATTCCCGGAGATTTACGGCGAGTGCAAGAAGCCGGGGAACAAGGAGAAGGCACTAAAGAATTTCGGACGCTCCTACATTGAGTCGAATCCTCCGGCGGAATGGGCCGGGCTGACTCGGAAGCTCAAAGACGAACGCACCGCCATAATCGACAACTGGCCGTCAGGACTCGGCTACACGACTCCCGAACAGATTCGCGCACTTGTTACCGGGCTGGGATTCACGGCTGACCCCTCAGAAGACAGCGTGAAGAAGGACGGAACAGAGTCCAACATGGAATTTTTCACCGTGAAAATCAAGCGCAATGACGGCAGAATTTGCCCTCACCCGATCGCGAAATTCGGCACAAAACTGGAGTCGCTGAATGTCATTGTGCTTTACGGCTCAGGGACTCCCGAAAAAATTGTGTCGTCAGTCATGGAGCGCGAGCCGGGCGCGTCAATTCTCATCATGGACTATCATGTGAGCCTCACCGAGCGCAGCCAGTACGCAAAAGCCTTCAGGACTCACGACAGGCAGGACAAATATTTTCTCCTCATCGACAGGGTATTAGCATTGTTCCTCACGTTACAGGACACGGGGAACCGCTTTTCCGTCATGTTACAGTGCACACTGCCGTACACGTCATGCATACCGTTCACGAAAGGAAGCGGCTACGTTGCGCCGGAAATGTTCTACGGCAGGGAGCGGGAATTAGCCGACATACGAAGCCCGGAAGGGTCATCAATCGTCTACGGAGGCCGCCAGCTCGGAAAAACATCACTCCTTAAACGCGCCGAGACTCTCGAACATCAGCCGGAGAAGCTGAAATTTGCCGTCTACAATGATTTGACGGTCAACGGCCTGAAGCAATCATTTCAGGAAGGCTACAATGAGTCCGAGTTCACCGCCAACATTATCCGCAACGTGAACGCGAAAATTCCCGGACTCCTCCGCGATGACAGCAATACACTTCAGGCAATGTGCGAGAATATAGCCGCTCTTATTGCTGACAGGAAAGCCGAGTCATTCATGCTACTGCTTGACGAGGCAGACGCATTCCTTGACTCAATCCGTGAAGCAAACTATGAGCCATTGCGCCCGCTTGTGAACCTGCGAAACTCGACGCGCAACAAGTTCCGATTCGTTCTTGCGGGACTCCATAACGTAATGAGGGCGAAAAATTCCGCCGCCGACAATAATCCCCTTGGGCAATTGGGTACGGCACTGTGCATTCGTCCTTTGTCCCCGTTTGAGGCGCAGAGACTCCTGCTTGAGCCGCTCGAATATATAGGCTTTCGGATTGACCCTGAGAGGCATTTGGAGACGATATTGACCGCCACGAACTATTACCCGGGAGTCATTCAGTATTTCGGGTATACATTGCTTGAGAAATTCACGGAGCGTTGCGCCAATTCCGGGACAGAAGAAATTTCCCCGCCTTTTTCGGCTGACGACTCACTTCTCGGAAGCGTCATAGCCTCCCAGGAATTGAACGAGGCCGCCGCGCAGACATTGCGGTTATCCCTGAGCCTCGATAAATATTTCATGCTGGGACAGTGCATAGCCTATCTCTATTACATCGGAGGGGGCGAAACTTCCGGGGCGTTCCGTGGCTACAGCGTGAACGAGATCGCCGAGGCTGACGCAGGTTTGACTCAGTGCATGACGGGCGAGAGCTACGACTCGTATGACGCTATACTCCGGGAGATGTCCGACATGGGAATATTGAGCCGACTCGAAAATGGCAGCTACAGATTCCGCCGTCAGTCGTTCATAAAATCGATATGGCCGGATGAAGACTCGGTGCTGAGGACTGGCGAATGACCGCGGCGAATTTCAGCCCCGAAAATTTCTGGTGGCGCAACATTACCGGGCCTTCAGCGATGATTGCCGACACTGTTGGCGCACTCTCAGAGGGCTATAACGTCATACTGGGAGTGCCTGACTTTACCCCGTGGCCTGACCGAATGAGGGGGATAATACGCGAGGAGATTTCCGGCGGAGATGTGTACATTACGGTGATTGACGCTGAGTCGGAATGCTCCGGGACGGCTGAAGACTTCCTGCTTTCACGCTATGACATCGGGCGGAAATATCGCAGTCGGCTTTACACGGCGCAGGAATATTTTTTGCGGAATAATCTGCTGTGCAATCATATTTTCTGGCTGCATAATTTCCGGGACAAAGCGCAGGTTTCTGACTGGGTGAATTTCTGCTCGCGGTATGAGTCGACATCTTCTGACACGGGATTATTCATCATTGACACGGCGAATGACATACTTCCTGCGGGGCGGATGAGGGCGGTTAATTTCGCGGATTACGCCGGGGCATATGACACTAGGATATTCACATCGTTTCTGCTTGACGCTGAGACTTACAGGAGGCCGGAATACTCGCAGGCGTGGAAGGATTATATTGCGGCACTGTCGGCGATGCTATGCGGGGCAGACGCAGAGACAGCAGAGAGGTTAATACGTTCGGCAGATTTCACGGCGATTGAGCCTTTTGACGCTCTGAATTTTGCTGACGGCGGGAAATCCGGCCATGATGAGACGGAAATAATGACTCGCATATGGATGGCGCAGGTACAAATATTTTTCCCGATGATCGAAATTGCGCGTGTGAAAATTCTGCGGGGGGACTCTGAATTGTTCGGGCGGATAAAATTTGCGCTCTCATGGATGGAATCGCAGGGCTTCCCGATGACTCAGAGCGACGGAAAAACGGTAACAGACCCTGAAGACCTCGACATAGGCGGGCTGTTTCACATTCTCTGCAAGTCCAACCTGATAAAGAATGTTGACGTAATGCTTGCCGAGTATGTCTCATTATTGCGGACAATACGGAACTCCCTCGCCCACATGACTCCGTGCAAAGTTGCCGAGGTGAGAGAATTGCTTGACTTTCAGCGGCATTATGACGGGAAAATGTGAGTAAGACCCTAAAGCCTATCCGCTTACTTTTTACGGCTTACTCCCCCGCCTCATGTTTGGGCAATTTTTATGCGGAAATCGCAAGGGCGACATACCAGCCCGGAACGGCTCTAAGACCGTTGTGTATTTTTATACGTTCCTGTTACAGAACGCCTATTGCTAAACATATGTAAGAATTTTAAGAGAGAAAAAGTAAAAAATAAAGTAGCGCGCGTCCTCCTCATAGCTAAAGCTAGGGGTATCCGCGCGGTGTTTTGATGATGACTCCATTGCGTGAGGGCTTGCGGAAAATTCGCGGCCTTCATGCTTTCGGAGCGTGTTATGTGTGTGTGAAAAGGGAAAAACAAAATAGCGGCACCTGGATTCGAA
>JAFYBQ010000031.1 GCA_017540085.1 Synergistaceae bacterium
GACGTTTAGAGAAACCTTCCTTTACATATAAAAATGGCGGAGACGTAGAGATTCGAACTCTAGGAACGGCAAGCCGCTCAGTTGATTTCGAGTCAACCGCCTTCGACCACTCGGCCACGTCTCCACAAAAAAGTGATGTGTATGTGTGTGATTTGGATTGATGGGTTATCATAACCGCGATTTTGCCGGATTGTCAATTTTTAGCGGGATTTTTTCTGATTGCGTATCTGCACCCCGTTCAGAAACTGCTGATATTTTCCGTCAACATTCACGCCGTTGCCCCGGAGTTTCGCGTCTGATTTCACGGTTACGGTGTTCAGGTCAAGATACATTATTTCCGCGCTTCCTTTGTCATCTGAGACTGTCAGGACATTCCCGGAAAGTTTCCCGCCTGCTGTCCATACTGTTTTTGCCTCGTCTGACTCAAAACTCGCCGTGAGGATTCCTGTCTTCCTGTCGAGCGATATATCTATCTCGTAGCCTGCCGGACTGGTAAATATATTCTCGTCCGCGTCATCAGGGGTGATTTCCGCCGCCCATATTGCGCCCTGAATGTCGTTAATCCTCTGCTCTGTTGCGTCTGCGTAGGCTTTGGCGGGGGGAGTTCTTCCGCTCATCGCTATTCCGGCGTAGTGATCTCGTGAGTTCGTGAGCCATTCTTTTTGCTCTTCCTGAAGCCAGGCGAAATGCTCCGGGGAAAGTTTTGCTTTTGCCTCATCCCATATCCGTGCGAGTTTCTTTTCTGCCCCGGCAAAATCGGAGTCCTTCATCATTTCTTTGTACTCCGAGTCGCTGAGAGCGAATGCCGATGACGCGAGCATAAACAGTGCCGCAATTACAGTAACAAAACGCTTCATGATTTTCCCCTCCCGTGAATCAGAATGCCGTAACACGCTCATGATATTTCCCGTCAACATTAATCCCGCTGTCCCTGAGACTCTTATCGCCTGCGACAACAGGATAGCTCATGTTCCAGAAAGTTACGGACGCGCTTCCCTTTTCGCCTGACAATGTGAGGACGTTCCCGGAGATTTTGCCGCCAGCTTTCCAGATGGTATTTCCGTCATTGTCGGTGAAATCAGCCGTGAGAGTTTCCCCCTCAAACGTGATTGACAGCTCGGTGTATTTCCCGCCGTCATTGCAGATGAAAAAGCCGTCCGCTAATTTTTCGGGCGTGAGATTTGCCGCGTCTATTGCGCTGTTTATGGCCTCAACCCGTGAGCTTGTCTCCTGCGCGTAAGCCTGAGTCCGCGTGAGAGTTCTATCGGCCTTCATGAGGGACTCCGCTCTTTTGTCGCGTCCGTGTGAAATCCATTCGCGCTGTTCCGCCTGCAAATGTTCAAAGAATTTGGCGGGGAGCTTCTTTGCCTCGTTCCATGCCTGCGATAGTTCCTTGTCTGCCTCGGCAAAATCGGAGTCCTTCATCATTTTTCTGTACTCCGAGTCGCTGAGGGCAAATGCGTTTGACGACATGAGGAACAATACTGCCAGTGATAACAGAAATTTTTTCATGTGTTACAGCCTCCTACCTGAAAGATTCTACTGCCTCTGATAAATCGTCTGCAAGTTTATTCATTGTCTCTGTGTCATCGGCGACTTTCTTCACATTGTCGGCAATGTCTCCTACAGACGCGGCGACTTCCTCATTTGTGGCTGAAGTCTCTTCTGACGTTGCCGCAAGACTGTTGACTTCCTCAAGAATCGTATTCTTTATGCCCTCAAGCCGTGAAATCACTTCTGACACCTCGCCGATTTCCTGAAGCGATATTTTGATTTCCGCGTCAAGAGCTTTGAATTTCTCCTGAGCCGCAAGAAGTTTCCCGCGTTCGTTGTCGATAAGGTTCTTCATTTCGAGCGCGGCTTTCACGCTTTCAGCCGATAATCCTTCAACCTCAACGACAATATCATGAATCTGTTCGGCTGACTCGTTTGAACGTTCCGCAAGTTTCTTGATTTCCCCGGCGACAACCCCAAATCCTTTTCCCGCCTCGCCTGCTTTGGCGGCCTCAATGCTGGCATTAAGCGACAGTAAATTAGTCTGCGAGGCAATGTCGGAGATTATGTTCACGGCCTCGTTGATTTTCTCGATTGCGTCATGTGTCTCGCGAATCTTCTCGCTGATTGTGGCGATAGACTCTGAGGCGTGAGAGAAAGACCGCGCCGCGTCATCAATGCTTTCGTGCGCCGAAATGTTAGCGGTGTCCATTGTCCCGGAGCTTCTGCTGAGGGTGTCGACATTCTTCACGGCCTGTGCTGTAACGGTGTCCATCTCGTCAAGATTTGTGCTTATCCCGTGTACGCTTCCGGCGATTGTTACGGCTGACTGCGCGAGTCCCTTCATGGCTTCTGATATTTGGGACGCTGACTCTGACGCTTCCCCGGCCATGTCCGATGTAGATTTCACGGTCTCAGCGAGAGAGAACGCCGACTCCTGAATTTTCACGACAGCTTCACGGATTACCCTGCTGATATTTCCGGCGGCTGTGATTAGCTGAGAGGTCTCAGAAATTTTGCTGACCGTCTCTATTTCGTCATCATTATTCACGTCAAGCAGTGTTTCAATCCGTGCTGTAACTTCCTTCAGCGGCTCTGCGACTCTTTTTGCGACAGCGTAAGCGATTGCCCCGAAAAATAATATCAATCCCGCGCTGACTGACAGAATCAGGATGTATATATTCATTACGGCTGACTGAATTTGTGTCGCGGGCTTGCCGGAAAAGGCCATGCCGTAGACTTTCGCGCCGTACTTTATCGGGGTATAGTAGACGTGATAATCTAGGCCGTTGATCTTCACGCTGTCGGAATAATAATCATTCCCGGCTTTTACGGCCTCCCACACGGCATTTGACGCGGGAGTCCCCTCAATGCGTTTGCCGTTTGCGTCTGTGATTGTCGTCATGAATCGGATATTTTCGCGGAATAGTGTCAGGTCGACTCCTGCGGCTTTCATTTTGTCGATGTAGCTTGTGTCGTAGCGTATGAAGCCGTCAACGAGGTCATAGCCGTTCACTATGTCATACTCGTAATACTCCCTGAGTGCTTTTGCGGCGAGTATAAGCTCTTCTTTCGTGTCCTGCTTCAGGTTTCGGGCGACTACGTTCGATGTGATGAGGGCTACGGCTGTTACGGCGAGGGTCATAGGGGCGAGCGCAAGAATAATGAGTACTGCTTTGAGCGTAAATTTCTTCATAGTTATGTCCTTCCTTTGAGCTTTGCACAAGCCGGGACTCCCGCAAAAAAAAAATTATCCGGGACTCTCTTCATGGCCGGGGCTTTTGCGTGGATGATATATTTTATTGTGAAAGCGTCAGTCTATCAATCCTCAATTCCTCAAATCAAGCTCCTTAATCTTGCGTGTGTCATACGGTGTCTGCTGGTAGACAAAATAATTCAGCCAGTTGGAATAGAGAAGGTTAGCACTTGAACGCCACGTGCAAATAGGTTTCTGCGAGTCGTCATCATTCGGGAAATAGTTATACGGGACGTGAATGGCAAGCCCTGCGCGTTTGTCCCGCCAGTATTCGAGCGCGAGGGTCTCAGGGTCATATTCAGAATGCCCGGTGATAAATATCTGCCTTCCCTCGTTCGTAGAGACGACATAGACCCCTGCCTCGTAGCTCTCAGAAAGAATTTTGAGGGCGGGAATCCTCAGAATATCCCCGCGCATTATTGTAGTGTGGCGCGAATGAGGTACCATGAAGACATCATCAGCCCCCCGGAATAATATTGAGCCTTTGTGCGTAACCCTGTGGCGGAAGACTCCGAACATTTTGCGGGGCAAATGTATTTTGGGTATGCCGTAATGATAATAGAGTCCCGCCTGAGCCGCCCAGCAAATATGAAACGTGCTGTGAACGTGGGACTTGCTCCACTCCATTATGTCGCACAATTCCGGCCAGTAGTCGACCTTCTCAAACGGCAGAAGCTCAACGGGTGCGCCTGTGATGATCATCCCGTCAAAATATTCGTCCCTGTAAGCGTCAAAATTCCTGTAGAACGCTAACATATGTTCCTTGGGCGTGTTCTTGTGTTCGCGTCCGCTGATGGCCATGAGGTCAATTTCAACTTGAAGCGGGGTGTTCCCTAAAAGCCGGGCTAACTGAGTCTCAGTAACAATTTTTGTCGGCATGAGATTCAGAATAAGAATCCTCAGAGGGCGTATATCCTGAGTCATAGCGCGCCTCTGAGTCATCACGAAAATATTTTCCCGTTCGAGGATTCCAGCTGCGGGAAGGTCGCCGGGTATTGTTATGGGCATGGCGTTATTCTTCGCTTCTCACGGTGAACATGCTGACGAAAACCTTGTGAGTCTCGCGGGGAAGTATCCTGTATCCGCGCTTCTCTTTAGTCATCCACAATGAGTAATCCTTGTAGAACGAGGCCGCAAGCGCAAGAAGTGATTTCTTCCTGTTCTCCTTAATTTGCTGCTCGTAGGGAGTTTTGAGCTTCCTGTCCTCGTCTGAGTCCCACCTGAATGTGCCGAGCGCGTAGCTCACTGATTTGTCATTTCCGCCGACAGGGAACGCGGGAATCAGTATAGTGTGATCCGACCAGTCATAAGTACCGAGACCCTGACCCGGCACGAAAATAACGCGGGGTATACCGTACATTCTCACGCGGGGAACGTTGAACATTTCGACATCCATTGAAGTAAATTCCCGGACAATCTCATAATCTTTCGCGTAATCAATCGGAGTCGCACCCGGCTGGGCAAGGAGGGACATATCACAGCGGGCATTCTTTGCGGGGACTGTGAGATATTCGCGCTTCTTCATGATCATGTTTCGGAACTCGGCGCGCTTCATTGCGTCTGTCATCTGGGCGCAGGTGTCTGTGATTTTCTTGTTTCGCCGGGCGATTTTGATTGCGTCAATCTGGGAATACAATATTTCCTTTGCGATGATTTTCGTTTTCTCGTGTGAGGCTGTGAATTTCTCGACAATGGGAATCGGGAGCGGGTTAGCCTCGTTTTTCTGCGCTGAGGAAATGAAAAGGAGCATGGCTTTCTCTGCGTCAATGTATGCTTTTCTCTGCTGTGCTAATTTCTGGCGTGTTGCCTCGTCTCCCTCGCGGTATTCGGGGACTCTCATGTTTACTTTTGTGGCTGACATGAGGAAATCATCGAGGGACTGTAGAGTCTGTGCTATGTTGAGGTTTGACGGGTATTTTGGCGCAAGTGCCTTAATGAAGGAGTCGCGCTGTGTCTGTGCCGCTGTCAGTGCCTCGTTCAACGCGGTGATTCTGTCGTTGAGGCTCATGCCGATTGCGGGAACGGGAGCTTCATTGCCTGTAACGGCCGCCCATGATTCTGCGATGTAGTCCGAGAATGTCATAACCGGGAAGATGTCCCCGGCGCATTTTGTCGCGAGCCAAGATTTTGGGTCAAAATTTTTGCTGAGACTGATTACTCCGGGAATGCAGCCTAAATCGATAAAGAGCCGCTCTTCCGGGTCAAATGTTAATGTCGCGGGCATGGATTTTGTCTGAGCTTCAACGAGGGCGAAAAGAATATCCCAGTATGAAGCGGACATAGACTGCCATAATTTTTGAGCCTGCGACTTGCTTTCGGTTGTGTTTTCCGCGAGAAGTGCCGCGTAATTCCTGGCCGAGTCCGTGAGTTTTGCGGTAGCGTCCTGAACCTCCGGGACATTTTGCCAGCGTTTGAATGACATTGTGATTTAGTCCTCCTTGCTTAAAGCGTTAATTTTTTCACATACGCTGCTGAATTTATCGTCAATTTCTCTGTTGCTGAAGCGTATAACATTCAGGCCAAGAGAGTTCATATATTCTGTGCGTACCCTGTCATATTCTATAGTCTCGTCAATATTATGCTGTGAGCCGTCAATTTCAATCACGAGCCTGAGTTTTCTGCAATAGAAATCAGCGATGTAACTTCCGATTGGCCGCTGTCGGTAGAATTTCAGCGGATGATTTCGCAGGAAGCAGTACCACAAACGGCGTTCCTGCGGTGTCATGTTCTTTCGCAGCTCTCTTGCGCGTTCGATAAGCTGAGGCGTGTATGGCGGCATATGTGTATCTCCTTTCTTTATCCGAAAAACTACCCCCTTCCGCTTGCACTCCCTCCCGTAAAGGCTACCCCCCTTCCGCTTACGCTCCCTCCCCCCTTGGCAGGGGGGACAAGGGACTCATCGGGATTCTTGCCTCCCCTGCACAAGGGGAGGTGGCTGAAAGCCGGAGGGGTTGCCTCCCCTGCACAAGGGAAGGTGGCTGCAAGCCGGAGGGGTTGCCTCCCCTGCACAAGGGAAGGTGGCTGCAAGCCGGAGGGGTCAACTCTGTCATCTCTTCATCTCCATCAATAATTCGTCCCTCATTTTCGCGACTCCTGTCGAGGCAGGCTCCTTTATGACCTTGAAATTCAGCCACCCCGGTACACTCACTTCTGCCGGGTCAATGAGATATGATTTTGTGCCTCCCCTCAAATCATGAACAAGCCCAGCCGCAGGGTATACCACAAGCGACGAGCCGACAACCGCAAAAATATCCGCACTCCTCACGAGCCGTGAAGCCTCTGTGATAGCAGGGACTGCCTCGCCGAACCACACTATATGAGGCCGCAATAATTCCCCGTCCGCGTTCTTCTCGCCGTAAGCCATCGCCCTGTAGCCTATATCGATAACCTTGCTTTCGCGCTCATCATTCACCGGGCGTACTTTCGTCAGTTCTCCGTGAAGGTGAAGAACGTTATGACTCCCGGCCTTTTCGTGAAGGTTGTCGACATTCTGCGTGATAATTCTTACGTCAAAATATTCTTCAAGCTCGGCTAATACTTTGTGGCCTTCATTGGGCTGTGCGTGTTCAAGCTGTGCGCGTAAATCGTTGTAGAAGTCTGTCATCAGCTTTGGATTTCTGTACCACCCCTCAATGCTTGCTACGTCCTCAACGTTATACTGCTCCCATAACCCGCCGGAGTCACGGAAAGTTTTGAACCCGCTCTCCGCGCTTATGCCCGCACCAGTGAGGACTACGAGTCTTTTTTTGCCGGACATGAAATTTTTTCCCCCCTGTATAATTATGTGGATTTCAGAAATAATAGCACATACGGAGGATTTGAACGTTGCAGCTTAAAGAGAGTATGACATTCCTGAAACGATTTGCCAGCTCGCCGAGACGAATCGGAAGTGTTGCGCCAAGCTCGAAATTTCTCACAAAAGCCATGCTTGACCGTGTTGACTGGGAGAACGCGAAATATATCGCAGAGCTTGGAGCAGGGACAGGGGTCTTTACGCGGGAAATTGTGAGACGTGCCCGGCCTGACGCTAAAATTTTGGTGTTCGAGATTGACCCGGCATTGCAGAAAATGATTCGCGAGGAACATCCCGAACACAAAGGGCTGACATTGCACAGCGACGCGCAGGAGTTAGTGAAGTATATGAATGACAACGGAATAACGGAGCTTGACTTTGTGATTTCGAGCCTTCCTTTTACGGTGCTGCCTCCGAAAATGACGGTTAGAATCCTCAACGCCGTACTGAAAGCCCTGAAGCCTGACGGACATTTTGTAGCGTATCAATATTCCTCAATCATGAAGCACGTTCTGAAGAAGAAATTTTCACACATGAAGACGCGCTTTGTGATGTTCAATATACCGCCGGCGTTTGTGTATGACTGCTGGAAGTGAGTTAGTGAAAGGGTAAACAAATGGCGGAAACGCAGAGATTCGAACTCTGGTAGCATCACTGCTAAGACGCTCTCCAAGCGCCCGCCTTCGACCGCTCGGCCACGTTTCCACGCACGGAATTATAGCACAAAAAGTTTCATGCTCAATAATTCCTGAATGCGTATGATAAAATATTCGTAGCTCCTTTGAAGACGTGAGGAAAAAAATTCGTTTCAAGGGAGCATTGTTGTCTCTTGACAGTCCCCCCC
>JAFYBQ010000032.1 GCA_017540085.1 Synergistaceae bacterium
AGTTTTGATTATTCTGCGTCCCTATATGGATTTCGCGCTTCCAGTCGGGATTGTAACCTACTACGATATTCCCTATTCGGTGATTGATACAGTACGTGATAATTTTTCGGGCAGCTATACTCATTGCGTGATTGATACGGGCATTGCGTTTTCTCAGATTGCGATATTGACGCGCTGTTAATCCTTTGTGTTTCTGCTTATCCTTGATACTCTGAAGCCTTGCGTTTTCTTTGTTATATAAGCGGTTGTAAGATTTGATTTGTTTTCCATCGATTATAAACGATGCCCCCTCGCTTGTTACACACGTTGCAAGATTATCAAGTCCAAAGTCAACGCCTAAGAATTTTTCTGCGTCAACGTCAACTTTTATTTCTGGCTGTTCATAAATATATTCAATCTCAAAGAAACGGGCATTATTTCGCGGGTGAATACGCACTTGCTGAATTTCTTTGTCTGCTATGTTAGGCGGAATGTTAAACCGTAATTCGCCGTGTTCCTTCTTGAAATCCCTTGACATAGGGAGCGAAAAATAACCGTCCTTAATCTTTATTCGCGGAATTATCAGTGAGAACCAGCCGTCTTTTTTCAGGTAATGCGGAAGATTTATCATACTGAATTGATAGTTACTCGAAACATATAAAAATATCTATGCTACGAGTTTTACGGTATAAACCGATGGCGTACTACACACCTCTATCAAGTCCAAAGAGTTTAATATTTCCTCTTTATTCCTGACTACTTTTTCCACATATTTCTTCAAGATATTCAATGCTCCGTTTACATCTGCATTTATTAATCTTCCATCAGATGCTCGGAATAATCCTCGTTTTATTCGCTTCCCCTTGTATTCCGCATGTTTGCACACTTCTTCGTTATCCAAGAAACTGCATTTAGACGTGTAGCTTTCTTCGTTCGTAGTTACCAATATTCCAGCCAAAGCGCATTTGTATGTCAACATACTTATGAATTTATAGAATGGGATAAATTGAAACCTCTGATTGCCTTCCTTTCTTGAATGGCCTGCTCTGCCTAATTTTATGTCTTGTTTCCACCTCGCATTGTAGCCTATCACTAACTCGGTTACATCGTTGGAAACTAATTGATTCACAATATAGCGAGAAGCCTTGTGAAGGTAATCATTTATCTTATTCCGCCGTTTGCTTATCAAGTTAACCTCCCTTCTTGTCTGATGTTCGCGCTTGGCGTTCTTAGAGCGTGTTTCAGCCAGTTTCTTGTTGTAATACTGATTTATTGACTTCAATGGCCGTCCGTTGATTATCTCGGTTCGCGAATTGGGATATACAATCGTTGCAAGGTTATTTATCCCTAAATCTATTGACGCGATTCCCCCGTTACTCCTTACATCTGGACACTCAATTTCATAAAGAATTTCTACCTTTATGTGATTCCTGTCTTGTGGAACTAGTCTTGCTGCTTGAATTTCTTTTTGCTTAGTCTTAATCAATACAGATGTGCCTGACAGCCTCAAATATCCTCTGGGAACATTTCTAGTATTGAATGCTATAGATTGTCTCGTGAATGGTACTACGAAAAATCCTCCCTTTTCCCTGTAAGTCGGTATTCGTGGCTTGCCAAGATATTTGGACGGATTTTTCTTGTAGTCCTTGGCTGACACAAAATAGCTTTTCCACGCAGAGCCTACTATCCGCTGTATTTGCTGTGAGATTTTTGTCGGCAGACTATAGTAATCAGGCTGTTTATCCTGAATGAATTTCTTATTGACCGCTTCATATGACAGCACTGTTCCTCTGAAAAATTCCTGCCGTACACAGTACATAGTAGCGTTGTACAAGTTATTAGCGTTTCGGCATAATATCTCAAATTCGCTGAATGCTTTAGAGCCTCTTGTGAATATATGCTGTTCACTCAGTATCATTAAGTGCCTCGATTATCTGTTCTGTTTTTCTGCGTGAACGCCGTCTGCCATAAATTCTAGCGCAGAAACTCGTTACTAATGATATGAAATCTTCAAATAAGTCCTGTTTATCCTCGCAAGGGTCTACGACAATTATCTCGCACTCTGGATAAAGAAGCTCTATGTAATTGAAGCCGAACCGTGTCAATCTGTCTCTATGTTCAACTACTATCTTTGTAGCCTTTCTATCTCTGAATATCTTTGACAACTTTGGTCTGCTGTCATTCAAGCCGCTGGCACATTCCTTTACGACTTCTGAAACAGTCAATCCAAGAGCTTCACAGTACTGGATTAGTCTGTCAGCCTGTGCGTCAAGGTTGGATTTATTTTCGGAGCTTGATACTCGTGCGTAGACTATCACATAATCTTTTACGTTAGCTCGTGGATTTTCGTCAATAACAACTGTACCTGTTGGAAGCCGTCGGGCATTCGGTATTTTCCCGCTCTTAAAATGATTCCATGCTGTCTGGTAGGTTATTGAATTTTTCTTGGCATACTCGCTTAATTTCAAAAAGTCTAAAGCTCCTTTATTTGATTTTTATATATTATACTATATTTTTGTATAAAATAAATAAAGGAATTTAATACTATATTTCGCTAAAAATTTAAGATATTGGCGAAAAACAAAAAAGAAAGGAGATTACGCGCTTCCTCCGCATAGCTAAAGCTAGGGGTATCCGCGCGGTGTTTTGATGATTGTAGATGAGTCCCGCGATGTTAATGAGCCTCATCAAGTGCTTGTTCCTGTTGGAATTGTACAGCTTGAAACAGAACGTTTTCATCATAATGCTGATATTTTACCATTTCAGTTTTTATGCGTTAGTAAACTTTTATTCACTCTATTGGCTTTTTGTTGACAGAAAATTTACTCTGCGGATATAATACGGTCAGCAAAAATTCCCAACGGAGAAAATTTATCATGAAGAAAATATTTATTGACGGCAGTGCAGGGACAACAGGACTCAGAATCTATGAGCGTCTCTCTTCCCGCAGGGACATTCAGTTAATCACCCTCACGGAGGAAACACGCAAGGACATCAACGCCCGCCGGGACGCGCTGAACGTGGCGGATATTGCGTTCCTGTGCCTGCCTGATGACGCGGCGCGGGAGTCGGTCTCACTCGTCAGCAATGAGGCAACAGCAATCATTGACACGTCAACAGCCCACAGGGTGAGTCCGGGATGGGTTTACGGACTGCCGGAGCTTGACGGCCAGCGGGGGAAAATTTCAGCCTCAAAGAGAATCGCTAATCCCGGGTGCCACGCAACTGGCTTCATTGCGCTTGCGGCTCCCCTCGTTCAGGCGGGAATAGTCGCAAAGAATGAGACTCTCACGTGCTTTTCGCTCACGGGGTACTCAGGCGGTGGAAAGAAAATGATTGCCCAGTATGAAGACAGTAAACGCGACTCCCTTCTTGACGCTCCTAGACAGTACGGGCTGAGTCAGAGTCATAAGCATTTGCCCGAAATGACTCAGGTGTCAGGGCTTGAAGTCCCCCCGGTGTTCTGCCCTGTTGTAGCTCCGTATTATGCCGGGATGGAAGTTACTGTATCATTGCACGGGAAAAATATTCAGGCCGTAAAAGACTGCTACAGGGATTATTATCACGGCGGACTGATTCATTTCGCGGAAAATTCCGATGAGGGCGGATTCATTTCGGCGGGGAAATTTTCCGGGCGCGATGATTTGGAGATTTCTGTTTACGGGAATGATGAGCGGATTATTCTCGTCTCACGTTTCGACAACCTCGGCAAAGGTGCTTCAGGGGCGGCAATTCAGAACATGAATATACTTCTCGGCATTGACGAAACCGAGGGGCTTAACGTTTAAGGAGGAATCACAATGAAGGCAACGGAACGCGCTGAAATTCTCGTGCAGGCTCTCCCGTACATCAGGAAATACGCGGGGAAAATCGTAGTCGTGAAATACGGCGGTAACGCTATGACAAGTGAAAGCCTCAAACAGCAGGTGATGGAAGATATAGTGTTATTGCGGCTTGTCGGGGTGAATGTCGTACTCGTTCACGGAGGCGGCCCGGAAATCAATTCACTGATGGACAGGCTCGGAAAGAAGCCCGAATTTGTTGACGGACTCAGGGTAACAGACCAAGAGACAATAGACATTGTGCAGATGGTTCTTGCCGGAAAGGTCAACAAGTCGCTTGTAGGTTTGCTTGAGACGAAAGGCGGAAGGGCGGTTGGACTCTCAGGAATTGACGACAGACTCATTCAGGCGAAATTCAAAGATGAGAGGCTTGGACTCGTAGGGGAAATCACGAAAATCAATCCCGACTGCGTATATGACCTCCTCGCAAAGAACTATATCCCGGTAATCTCGACAATAGCAAGCGGGGACAACGGCGAAATCTTCAACATCAACGGAGACACCGCCGCGGCATATATCGCAGGGGCATTGCACGCGGAACGCCTAATCATGATGACCGACATAGCCGGAATCCTGCGAGACCCTAAAGACCCGTCAACCCTAATCCCCGAAATCACAGTGTCAGAAGCGCAAGCCCTCAAAGAGTCAGGCGTGATTACGGGCGGAATGATTCCAAAGGCTGACTGCTGCATTAAGGCAATCAAAGAAGGCGTGAACAAAGTTATAATTATGGACGGCAGAGTCCCTCACTCAATACTGATAGAGCTTCTCACGGATGAGGGAGCCGGCACAATGTTTTTGCCCTAAGGAGGAATTTTTCACATGAATATTCAGGAGACAGACCGCGAATATGTAGCGGGAACTTATGCCCGTTTCCCCGTAACAATCACCGCCGGAAAAGGATCACTTGTTACGGACATTGACGGAAAAGACTATATTGATCTGACATCGGGAATCGCTGTGAACTCGTTCGGAGTGTGCGATGATGTATGGTACAAGGCGATATGCGAACAGGCCGCCAAAGTTCAGCACATGTCCAACCTGTTTTACACTGAGCCTTGCGCGAAACTTGCGGAAATGCTCTGCAAGCGCACGGGAATGAGCAAGGTATTTTTCTCGAACTCAGGCGCGGAGGCAAACGAATGCGCTGTGAAAGCAGCACGAAAATACGCCGCCGACACCAAAGGCCCGGACTACAATACAGTAATCACCCTCAAGAATAGCTTTCACGGACGGACAATCGCAATGTTATCCGCTACGGGGCAGGATCATTATCACGAGGCGTTCAGGCCGCTGACACCGGGATTTGTTCACGCTGAGGCGAATAATCTTGAGTACATGAAGGTTCTTGCCGACGCTCACAAGACCGCTGCGATAATGATTGAGTGCGTACAGGGCGAGGGCGGAGTCGTCCCGCTCACTGAGGAATACGTGAAGGGAGTCGCCGAATTTGCGCGTGAGAATGATATTCTACTGATTGTTGACGAGGTTCAGACGGGCAACGGCAGGACGGGCAGACTCTACAGCTACATGAATTACGGCATTCAGCCCGATATAGTGTCAACGGCAAAGGGACTCGCGGGCGGTCTTCCTCTCGGAGCGACAATGCTGGGCGACAAGGTGAAAGACACCCTCAAGCCCGGGGATCACGGCTCTACGTTCGGCGGGAATCCTGTGGCCTGCGCGGGGGCTGTGAGCATTCTCGGAAGGATTGACGATACACTCATGGCCGGAGTCAGGGAGAAGAGCAAATATCTTTTCGACACGTTCACGGGCGCACCCGGAATTGAGGCTGTTACGGGAATGGGTCTGATGATGGGACTCAAGACGACAAAGCCGGCCAAAGATGTCGTGAATGAGTGCATATCTGAGGGAGTCTTGTGCCTCACAGCGAAAGACAGAGTTAGACTCCTTCCTGCGCTGAATATCCCTGATGATTTGCTCTCTAAGGCCGCTGAAGTCATCAAAAAATGCTGCGCGTAAGCAAAACAAAATCCCCCTGTCGCAAAAACGGCAAGGGGATAATTTCTCTCTCTCTCTCTCTAGCTTCTCTCTTTCACCCGTCTCACTCTCAGCACTCCGTTAATCTCGCGTAATCTCTCTGTCGTGTCATCCGGCATTTTGTGCGATATGTCAACAAGCGTATACGCATACTGACCCCGCGCACGGTTAATCAGGTTCTCGATATTGAGTCCGTTTGTCCCGAAAAATGATGTTATCCCCGAAAGCATTGCAGGTATATTCCTGTGCAAAATTGCGACTCTTGCCTCAGCTCCGCAAGTCCCCGCGTTAATCTCCGGGAAATTCACGCTGTTTGTGATGTTCCCGCTGTCTAAATAGTCCTGTAACTGCTGGACGGCCATCATAGCGCAGTTCTCTTCGGCCTCTTCCGTTGACGCTCCCAAATGAGGAAGGACGACAGCCCCCGGAATATTCGCGCTTAAAGTGTTGGGAAAATCGGAGATATATTTTGCGACATGGCCGGAAATTATTGCGTCCCTCACGGCATTTTCGTCAACAAGAACATCACGCGCAAAGTTCAGAATCTTAACGCCCTGTTTCATTTTTGCGATTGTGTCAGCGTTAATCATGTGCCGGGTTGAATCCATCGCCGGAACGTGTATCGTAATGAAATCTGAGACTGCGTAAACTTCCTCCGGGGTGTCAGCGTGTTTCACTGAAGGGCTTAACATCCACGCGGATTTGAGCGACAAATACGGGTCATATCCGATAACGTTCATTCCCAGACTCACAGCGGCGTTTGCTACTTGGACTCCTATAGCACCGAGTCCAATTATGCCGAGAGTCTTTCCCTTTATTTCATGGCCGGAAAAATTTTTCTTGGCTTTCTCCGCAAGTTTTGTGATGTCGGAATCGTTCGCATTCTCTTTGACCCATGATATTCCGCCGTAAATGTCCCGCGAGGCTAAAAGCAATCCGGCTATCACGAGTTCTTTCACGCTGTTTGCGTTCGCGCCCGGAGTGTTGAAGACGACAATCCCTGACTCTGAGCATTTCTCTATAGGAATGTTGTTGACTCCCGCGCCTGCCCTAGCGACCGCCCGGAGTCCTTCGGGGAAATTCATCGTCTTCATGTCAGCAGAACGGACAAGAATCCCGGCGGCCTCGTTCATGTCGTCCGTAATCGTGTAGCCTTTGCGGAAATTCGCCAGCCCTGTGGGTGATATGTTGTTGAGGCAGAAAATTTTGCGTTCTTTCGGTGCTAACATTTGTGAGTCTCCTCGAATCCGGCCATGAATTTCACGAGGGCTTTAACCCCTTCAAGCGGCATTGCGTTATACAGTGATGCCCGCATTCCTCCGACGGATCTATGTCCCTTTATGTTACGGAGTCCGGCTTTCTCGGCTTCCCGGACAAATTCCGCGTCAAGATTCTTGTCCCCTGTAACAAAAGGCACGTTCATTAGTGAGCGGTCTTTCTTGTCGACAGTCCCATGAAACATTTTAGAGCCGTCAAGATAATCATAAAGCAAGGCGGCTTTCTCCCTGTTGATTTTGTGCATGGCCTCAGTTCCTCCGAGTTTCAGCAGCCACTTGAAGACGAGTCCGCAAATATAAATGTTGTAGCACGGGGGCGTATTGTAGAGCGATTTATTGTCGGCGTGAATCTTGTACTTCAGCATAGTGGGCGTGAAGGGCATAACGTCATCTGTGATTAAGTCATCGCGTATGATTACGATTGTTACGCCTGCCGGGCCTACGTTTTTCTGCACACCGCCCCAGATTACGCCGTACTTGCTGACATCGAGAGGCTCGCTAAGGAACATGGACGATATATCAGCGACAAGCGGCTTGTCTCCTGTGTCGGGAAGGGTGCGTATTGTGGTGCCGTGTACTGTCTCATTCTGGCATATATATACATAGTCTGAGTCGGGCGAAAGTTTCAGGCCGGAAAAGTCCGGGACGTAGGCAAAATTCCTGTCCTCAGAGCTTGCGACAATGTGAACGTCCCCGAATATTTTGGCTTCCTGGGCGGCTTTCTTTGACCATTGCCCGGTGATAATGTAGTCGGCTGATTTGTGCTTCATTAAGTTCATGGGAATCATCGCGAACTGTGTACAGCCTCCGCCCTGAAGGAACAATACACGGTAATTTCCGGGAATGTTCATGAGGGTACGCAGGTCATTTTCCGCCGTGAACAAAATCTCCTCAAAGTCTTTTGACCTGTGGCTCATCTCCATTACTGACATGCCCGAATTGCCGTACTCTAACATTTCCGCCTGGGCTGTGCGTAAAACTTCCTCAGGCAAAACCGCAGGCCCCGCGCTGAAATTGAATACTCTGCTCAAAATATAATTTCCTCCTGTCTTATCTCACAAATAACTGGTATACCCCGACAATTGTTGTCATCAAAATCCCGGATACCGCCGCAAAAATTGCCCATAACGCTATGTTGTTTGAATTTTTGCTGACAAGGTCATCGATCCGCGAATTTGTGATTGTTACCGCTTCCATGACACCGTCAATTTTTGTTTCGAGTCTCTTCTCTACACCATCAATTTTGATGTTGAGGCTCTGTGCTGTAGCGTCAATTTTCGCGTTAAGCTCGTTCTTCACGCTGTCGATTTTCGCGTTAAGGCTCTGCTCTACATTATCGATTTTTGCGTTAAGCTCGTTCTTCACGCTGTCAATTTTTGCTTCGAGTCTCTGTTCAACAGCATCGATTCTGGCGTTAAGGCTCTGCTCTATATTGTCGATTTTTGCGTTAAGCTCGTTCTTTACGCTTTCGATTTTCGCGTCAAGCCTCTGTTCCACGCCGTCAATTTTTGCGTTAAGACTCTGTTCTACGCTTTCGATTTTTGCGTCGAGACCGTCAATCCTAGCGTTGAGTTCGCTTTTCACGCTGTCAATTTTTGCGTCTAGCCTCTGCTCTACGCCGTCAATTTTTGCGTCAAGCCTCTGCTCTGCATTGTCGATTTTCGCGTTAAGTGCTTTGAGTTCTCCCTTAATGTCGCTGGCTATAGCTTCCTGGCGCGCCATGTTGCGCTCCATTAGTGCCTCGATTCGTTCAAGCTGGACATCGTGCATTTGAAGCGTTACGTATTCTTCCATGTTAATCCCTCCTTTTTCTGTGAATACTTGTATTATAATTCACGCAAGAAATTTTAACGGGAAGTGAAGCGACTTGACCGCAAAATTATTCTACGATGACCCGTACGCAAGAGAGTTTGACGCGCAATTATTATCACAGTCCGAGCATGACGGCAAATTTCACATCATTCTTGACCGCACATTGTTTTACCCCGGCGGAGGAGGACAGCCCTGCGACACAGGCACGATTGACGGCGCGGAAGTGATAGAAGTCATCGAGCATGGAGACGACATCATACACATCACAGATTCGCCTGCTGAGGGAAAAACTGTTCACGGCGTATTGAACTGGGAGCGGAGATTCGAGCATATGCAGCAGCATTTAGGGGAACACCTTTTCGCGGGCTGTCTGTGGAATCTCCATCACATTCACACGGCGCGGATGAGGATCGAGGGCGACAACGTATCAATTGACACCGACATTCCGGCGGACATGAGCGCGATTCTTGAGGCGGAGTCGGCCGCGAATGAGGCAGTGTGGGCGGATATTCCCGCTGAGGTGATTTTCCCGGCCATGTCGGAAATCAGAGAGCTTGCGAGGAAACTTCCCCCGGAGAACGCAGTCCCCCCGGTCAGAATCATAAAGGTTGAAGGAGTCGACTATGTACCCTGCTGCGGCGTTCATGCGTCATCAACGGGGCAGGTTGGACTCGTGAAGGTCATATCCTGCGAGAATCACAAGGGCGGCTCAAGAATATACCTGCGGTGCGGGAGGGCGGCTTACAGGTGGATTACTTCACTGTATCATGAAGTCAGGAAGGCGGAGTCGGAATTAGTCTGCGGCTATGACGGAATAAATGACAAAATCGCGAGCCTGAAATCACAGATACACGCGCTCAAATCACAGAATGAGTCATTGACCGTGCAATACCTGAAGCCGATTGCGGAGTCGTTGCTGAAAGACGCTGAAATTTGCGGGCAGTGCAGAATAATATCGCACATAATGCCTCACTCATCGCAGGACGAAACAAAGCACCTGTTCAAGCTCATAACGGACAGCGACAAAGAAGCAATAGCTATACTTGCGGGCGTGAATGGCGAGGGCGTTTTCGTCATGGCCGGGTGCAATAAGGATAACAGGAATATTGATGTCCGTCCGGCATTCAGGAAGGCGATTGAGATTCTCGGCGGCAAGGGAGGCGGGAGTCCCTTTAGCGCACAGGGCTGGGGGAAAAATTCAGAGGCAGTGAATATTGCGGTGAATGAGGCAGTGAATATCCTGAAGAATAATATAAAGTGAGGTTGACAGAATGAATATGTCCGCTATATTTGACCAAACTAGACTAGATCACCCTATTGTCTCTTTTTGTATACCAGTATACAACAATGCACAGGCGGCGGAAAAGATTGTGAAAGAGCTTTTGAGCTGTGATGATTCGCGCTTTGAAGTCGTTGTGAGCGATGACGATTCCCGCGAGAATGTCGGCGAACTTATGTCCCGTATTCATGATTCGCGTCTGAGGTATTCCCGCAATGCAAAGAATATCGGAGCGCACAGGAACTGGCAGCATGTCTTGGAGCTTGGCAGGGGTGAATGGCTTTATCTCATAATGGCCCGCGACAGAATGCACGGTGAGAATATCCCGCACCTGATAGAGCTTCTCAGAAATGCCCGCAGGAATAATATCGTATTTCTCAAGGACGGCTACAGCTATCTGTATGGCAGAAAGAAGAACGGTTGCGTTTACTCCGGCATCGAGGCAATGACCGAGTTTGTGATGATAACACATCCGACAGGAGACATTTACAGCCGGGAAGCACTCATGTCCGTACAGGAGCGGGACAGGTATTTCACGACTTCCGACATGTACCCCGAAGCCCGTCTAAAATTTGCAATGTTGCTTAGGGGGAAGGGCGGCTACATAACCAGCGGTATCCATATTTACGGAGAAAAAAACAGTCGTCTTATAAATTTTGTCGAAACCAAATCAGGCGTCGAGCATAAGGAAAATATTTTTGACACCTATTATGCTCCCCGCAGAAGTACAATTCAGATATTTGAGCTTATGGATATGGCGGACAGGGAATTTCCTGAAGCCTTCAGCAAGAATGAAGCGGATATATTTTTCGGCGCGAAATTCCGGGAGCTTCTCAGGCTAGTTACGCTAACATGGTATAAAAAATGTGCTAGTTACTCTTGGGCAACGCATTACGGCCACGCGACAAGATACGTCAGCAGCTTTGAGATGGCCGACAACGTCATAGCCGCGTACAGGTCGACAAAAGCACACCTCAAAGAACAATGTTTATTCACCGTGTCAAGGCGCAGAATAATGCTTACTGCTTGCGCGAAAACACTCGCGAAATGTTTTCTGTATTACCCGGTTCGAAGAGTCGCAAAGAAAATTCTTGAGGCTTCCGGGATGTTGGAAATTCTTAAACGTATCAAAGACGAACTCCGCAGGCCGCGAATATAAAACACCCCCGGCACTCTCACCGGGGGCAAATCATTTCCGCAGTTACTTTCCGGGCTTGCCGAGCAGCTTGAACATATTGGTCTTGTAGAACTCGACTCCGGGCTGATTGAACGGGTTAATCCCGCTGATATACCCCGACACCCCGCAGGCATACTCGAAGAAGTAGAACAGCTCTCCGAGTGATTTCTCGTCCTGCGCGGGAATCTTCACCATCATGTTCGGGACTCCGCCGTCAACGTGTGCCGCTATTGTCCCCTGCATGGCGCACTGATTAACCCAGCTCATATTTTTACCCGCAAGGTAGTTGAGGCCGTCAAGATCGTTTTCCTGCGATGTTAGCGCGAAATCTTTGCGGGCGTTCTCGATATTGAGGACTGTCTCAAACATTATCCTGTCCCCGTCCTGAATGAACTGGCCCATAGAGTGAAGATCTGTCGTAAGGTCAACGCTTGCCGGGAAAATTCCGCGCTGGTCTTTGCCTTCTGACTCGCCGTAAAGCTGTTTCCACCACTCCGAAATGTAGTGCATTGACGGCTCATAGTTTGCGAGAATTTCAACGGTCTTCCCTTTGCGGTGAAGTATGTTGCGTAATGCCGCATACTGTAACGCGGGGTTTTCCTCAAACGCCTTATTGAGAGCCACATCACGCCCTGCCGCCGCCCCGGCCATGAGAGCATCAATATCAGCACCGCTCGCCGCTATCGGGAGGAGTCCCACAGCCGTCAACACGCTGAATCTTCCGCCGACATCATCAGGAATCACGAACGATTCATAGCCCTCTGTGTCAGCAAGAGTCTTCAATGCTCCGCGGGCTTTGTCGGTTGTCGCGTAAATTCGTTTGGCGGCCTCTTTCGCTCCGTATTTCTTGATGAGAAGATCCCGGAACACCCTGAAGGCTATTGCGGTCTCTGTCGTTGTGCCTGACTTTGAGATTACGTTGACGGAGAAATCATGCCCATCTAGGAGGTCTATTACGTCCTGTATATATGTGCTGTTCATGCTGTTGCCGACGTAATATATACGCGGAGTTTTGCGGACTTCCGGGGACAGGTCATTATAGAAGCCGTGTCTCAGGAACTCAATCGCGGCCCTTGCTCCGAGATATGAGCCTCCGATTCCTGCGACAAGGAGAATTTCGGAGTCGCTCTGTATCTTTTTGGCGGCCATCTTTATGCGGGAAAACTCTTCCCTGTCGTAGTTGACCGGGAGATCTATCCAGCCGAGAAAGTCATTGCCGGCACCTTTGCGGGATTTGAGCAGGTCAGCCGCCGCGAGGGTGATAGCCTTCATGCTGTCGACTTCATGAGGGCGCACGAATTTCAGCGCGTTTGAATAGTCAAAGCCTGTCATAAAATTATTGCCTCCTGTGAAAAATTTTTTTGTGGATGGCTATATTGTATCAAAAATCAGCGGGATATTAATATTTCGCGGGGAAAAGAAAACGGGCAGCATTTTTCATACCGCCCGGAAAATTTTTACTCTGTGTAAGCTGTTCCGTTCACGGAGAGGGAGTAGCTTCCCTTGTTGATGGTTCCGTTGTTCGTGAGGCTTGTTACGTAGGAATTTCCCGTAAGAGTCCATGTTGAGCCGTTCTCTATTGTTACGTTCACCGTGCCTGCCGCGCCTGATGTGTTAATCGCCCCGCTGAATGTCGAGCTGTCCTTCAGGTTCAGCGTGAGGGATGACGAACTGTCAACAATCATATTCCCGCTAATGTCCTGCCCGGAGGCGTTGAGGGTAACTTTTCCGCCGTTACTGCCTGAGCTGCCCCAGTTCTGAGCCTCTGCCCGGAGGAAATTGCCGGATGAGTCATTGTTTGTGATTGTCGCGGCTGAAAGCGTGATTGTCGTCGTAACGTTCGTAACGCAGAAAATATCGCCGTTTTCGTTCGTTAGGCTTCCGCCTGTCATGCTGAACGATGAATTTCCGTCTGAAGCGTCGCCCGACATTGACTGATAAATCAACACAGCCTGATACGTTGAGTCCTGGCCGTTCTTTGATGTGTGATGAGCGTCAAGCGTGCATTCTTCAAGAGCTACGGAATTTCCGCCCTCAATAACGACAACCTGCGCGATCCCCGATGTCAAATCCGCGTCTGCAACAGTTATCGCCGCCGTTGAGTATATTGCCGGGGAGCCTTGGCCGTTTGCGGTGTAAGTGCCTCCGTTCACCGTAACAGTGCCGCCGCCGCTGTCAGAGCGTATAGCCGCCGATGAGCCGCCCGCCGTTGTGATTGTGAGGTTGTTTGCGGTCATGACTCCGCCGCCTGTCGTCATTATTCCGCCGGAATTGTTCTTGCTTGTCGTGATTGTTGAGTTAGAGATTGTTACGGCTGTCCCGTCTCCGTTTCCGCTCCTGCTTCCGCCGTAAGAGAATACAGCATTTCCGCCGACAGCACTTGTCGTGATTGTCGCGCCCGTGATGGTAACATTTGAGCCTCCTGACGCAAGTATAGCCGCGTTTGTGCCTACCCAGTCATAGCCGCTTGTGCCGTCGCTTGACCCGGTAGCGTCGCCCGTTTTGCTTACGGTTATATTGCTGTAGCTCTTTGTTGAGCCGTCTGTTACTGATAGCGCGTTTGAGTTGGCTGTCGTTGATGAGTAATCAGCCGTTACCGTGTCGGTGTCGGTGTCGGTG